>NZ_JBHXKE010000010.1:0-70232 GCF_042722765.1 Kitasatospora sp. NPDC058406 | reverse complement strand
GTCGTGGATCACCACGAGGACCGCGGCCGGCCCGGCGCCGGTGGAGCGGCAACGGTGCGGCAGCGCCGAGTTGAAGTAGACGCTGTCGCCCGGCTCCAGCCGCACGGTCTGCTCCGGGAACTCCAGCTCGACCGTCCCCTCGTGGACGAAGAGGAACTCCTCGCCCGCGTGGGACTTGAATGGCGAGTCACCCAGCTCGGTCGGCGGGTGCATCATGAACGGCACCATCTGCTTGCCGGTCAGCCCGGTCGCGATGCCCTCGTAGTGCGGGGTCCCCGGGCCGGTGCCCCCCGCCATCGGCGTCCGCTCGCCGGCCCGCACCACGGTCACCAGCTCGGGCTCCACCTCGTCCGAGAACAGCCGGCTGACGTCCACGTCCAGCGCGTGCGCGAGCTTGAGCGCGGTGGAGATCGACGGGTCGCTGAGGCCGCGCTCCACCTTGGACAGGTAGCTCTTGGTCACCCCGACCTTGGCCGCCAACGCCTCCAGGCTGAGCCGGTTCTGCTTCCTCAGCACCCGCACCCGGCTGCTCATCGCGCCACCTCTCGCCCCGGAACGTTCCGGTCCAGTATCCCATCCGCGCCCGCCGCGCCTCCACCGCGCCCGCGCCGCGGCCCTCAGTGCCCTTCGAGGTCGTCCGGGCGGACGGAGATGTGGTCGGGAGCGAGCTCCACGGCCACCCGGTGCTCCATGCCGAGCGCCTCCAGGAACTTCGCCGGCAACTGCACCCGGCCGGTGCGGTCCAGCATCACGTACTCGGTCTCGTTCACCGACTCCTCGCCGTGCTCGTCGGTGAGCGTCCGGCGGAGCACCTCGCTGCTGGTCCGGCCGTCGCGGATCGCGACGGTGCGCCGCACCTCGCCGGCCACCATCGGGTCGTGGGTGACGATCACGACCGTGGCGCCGAGGTCCCGGTTGACGGTGCGGAAGGCCTCGAAGATGCTCGCCCCGGTGTCCGAGTCGAGCTCACCGGTCGGCTCGTCGGCGAGCAGCACGGGCGGGTTGTTGGCCATGCCGACCGCGATGGCGACCCGCTGCTGCTGGCCGCCGGACATCTCGGAGGGGCGCCGGTGGGCGAGGTCGCCGATCTCCAGGGCCTCCAGCAGTTCGGCGACCCGGGCCGCCTGGCGGCGGGAGGCGCTCCGGGTGGAGCGGCTGCCGCTCAGCTGCATCGGCAGGGCGATGTTCTCGGCGGCGGTGAGGAAGGGCAGCAGGTTGCGGGCGGTCTGCTGCCAGATGAAGCCGACCACCTCGCGGCGGTAGCGCAGGCGCTCGCGGGCCGACATCTCCAGCAGGTCGCACCCCGCCACCGTCGCGGTGCCGGCGGTCGGCACGTCGAGGCCCGCCAGGATGGTGAGCAGCGTGGACTTGCCGCTGCCGGAGGCGCCGACCAGGGCGACCAGGTCGCCCTTCCGGATGGTCAGTTCCAGGCCCTGGAGGGCCTGCACCTCGACGCCCTGGGCGCTGAAGATGCGGACCAGGCGGTCGCAGACGATGGCCGCGTCCGCATCTCCGAAGGCCTTGGGCGCGGCGGCGGCACGCGCCCGTTCCTGCAGTTCCTGGAAGGTGGGGACCGGGACGGCCGTCTGTTCCTGGGCGCTGCTGTTCACCGCTGCACTCCTCTCGTCGACGCTGTGCTTCTGTCGCGGTCGCACTGTCGTGCTTCCGTCGTGTGCCGGACCGGGACGCTCATTGCTGGTCCCCCGCCCGGAGTTCGGTGGCGATCTGGCGGCGGCCGGAGACCAGTGCCTCCGCGACCACGCCCGCCGAGACGAGGGCCGCGAGGCCGACCGTCTGGAGCAGGACCGGCGGGACGGCGACCGGCAGGCCGGCCGGGATCGCCGCGCCGACCAGGGTGGACAGGTCGAACGCCGGGCCGAGCAGGGCGACCGCGGCGACCGCGACCAGCCCGCCGCCGACCGCCGCGACCAGCGTCTGCGGCAGGGTCTCCACCAGGATCAGGAAGAGGCCCTGGCGGGGGCGCAGGCCCATCGTCCGCAACCGGGCCAGCAGGGCGGCCCGTTCGGGCGCGGCCCGTACGAGGGTCAGCAGGACCGCGAGCAGGGCGAGCACCCCGGCGCCGAGCACGGCGACCCAGAACAGCCGCTCGGCGGACTCCTGGAGCGGATCGTCGCCGAGCTCGGCGACCACGCCCGCACCGGTGCGCACCGTGTACCCGGCGGGCAGTGCGTCCTTCTCGGCCGTCGCGCCGGTGACCCGGCCCTTGGTCGCCGTGGCGGCGATCAGTTCGCGCACCAGCCGCTTCAGCTCGGCCTCGTCGACGGAGCCGGCGGCGAACCAGAGGTTGGGGCGGCCGAGTTCCGGTGCGCGGGCGACGGCCGGCGCGGCGGGAAGGACGACGAACATGCGGCCGTCGCCCTGGAGGGCGGGCGTGCCGTCGACGGTCCCGACCGCCCCGACGAGCAGTTCGCCGCCGCCGGGCAGCCGGAGCCGGTGCCCGGTGGCGTCCCCGGCGAGCTTCTCGGCAAGGGCGGTGGAGACCAGCGCCGGCAACGGGGCGTCGGGGCCCTCGGATCCGCCGGCCAGGACGGCCGGGTCGAACGCGCCGTGGCCGAGCGAGCGGGAGATCGCCGCGTACGCGACCGGATCGGCGACCACGGCGGAGATCCGGGTGGAGCCGCTGCCCGTGCCGAGCAGGAACACCTCGGTGTCGGACCAGACCGGGGCGGCGTCCCGGACCCCGGGGAGCGCGGCCGCCGCGGCGGCGAAGGCGGGTGTGACGTTGACGCCGATCGGGAGCAGGACCGAGGCGTCGCCGCCCACGGTGAGCCGGGCGGCACGGGTCCGGGCCGACTCGACGGCGTCGAGGACGGTGGCCCCGAAACCGGCGGTGGTGACGGCGAGCAGGAGGGCGAGCAGCGGCAGGACGGAGGGTCGCGGCCGGGTGTCGGTACCGCGGGCGGCGCGGGCCAGCCCGAGGAAGCCGACCACGCCGGGCCGCCGGCCCGCGGCCCTGGCGAGGGCCCCGACCAGCAGCGGCTGGATCCGGGCCAGCACCAACCCGCCGGTGAGGGCGAGCAGCAGCGGCGACGCGACCAGCAGCGGGTCCAGGCCGTCGCCGACGGGCGCGACACCGCGCCGCCGGACCTCGGCCACGGCCGCCACGGTGAGGGCCAGCACGGCGAGTTCGCCGACCAGCCGGCGCCGGGCGCCGGCGGCGCGGGGCCGCGACCAGAGGAGTGCGGCGCGGACCGGGAGGGCGAGCAGGGTGAACAGGCCGACGCCGAGCGCGGCCAGGACGGCTCCGCCCCAGCGCGGGGTGGGCAGCAGCCACAGGGCGAGCGCCGTCGCCAGCGCGGCGGCGGGCAGCACCGTGACGGCGCCCTCGCCCAGCAGCCGTCTCGTCACACCGCCGCGCGAGCCGCCGCGGGCCTGGAGCAGCCGGAGTTCGGCCGTACGCCGGTCGGAGGTCAGCGCGGCGGCCAGACAGAGCACCACCACACCGACCCCGGCCAGACCGGCCGGGCCGAGCGCGGCGAGCGGGGCGACGGCCTGCTGCCGGGCGGTGGCCTGGGTGAACAGCTGCGGCAGCTGGGAGTTGATCCGCAGGTCCGGGTGGTGGGTGGCGGCCATCAGCGCGGTCGCGGTGGGACCCGTGAGGTAGGAGGCGATCTCCTGCTGCACCCGGGGCAGTTGGTCGGCGCGCAGGCGGTCGACGTCGAGCGGCAACCGCCAGAAGTCCTGGGCGCCGGTCTCCCAGCCGTCGACCCGGTCGAGGGCGCCCCCGGCGACCATGCCGGTGACCCGCCAGTAGGCGTCCGGGAACTTGCCCGTGGTGTAGGCCAGGCAGGCCTGCACGGGGCAGGGCAGCTCGGTCCAGTACGGGTCCTCCGGGGCCGGGGCGGTGAAGAACCCGACGACCTCGGCCTGGGGTGCCTGGCCGGTGACGGACTCCGTGGTCCGGAGTACGTCACCGAGGTGGATGCCGACGGTGTCCGCGGCGTTCTTGCTGATCGCGATCCGCACGGGGGCGCCCTGCGGGCCGACCTCCGGCCAGCGGCCCTCGACCAGCGTGGTGCGGTCGCCGAGGCCGTTCACGTAGAGCAGGTCCATCATCGGGAGGACGCCCTCGGGCATCGCGAGCCCCGGGTTGGCCAGGGTGCGGGGCTTGCCGCTGCGCGCGCCGTAGACCGGGCCGCCCGGGGCGACGCCGAAGGTCCTACCGGTGTGGGCGGTCAGCTGCGCGGCGGCGTCGTCGAGGTCCTTGGCTCCCCCGCTCAGGCGCGAGGTGGCGAACAGGCTGGTCGCGGCGGGGCCGCGGTCCTTCAGGAACTCGCGCAGCCCCTGGTCGGCCGTCCGGTCCAGGATCCTGGGGAAGGCGGCGGCCAGGAAGACGGTGCCGAAGGCCAGTGCCGCGGTGAGCAGGGCGGCGAGCGGCGTCGCCCGCAGCCTGGTGCGCACCCAGGGCGCGGGGCGGTGGGCGGCGGAGGGGAGGGCGGTCGCCCTGCCCGTGCCGTCCGTTCCGGTCGGGCTGGTCACATCTCCTCCATGTTCCGGAGCCGTTGGGCCACGTCCCGGCGCCGGCGGCCGCCGAGGAGGGCCGAGAGCAGCGGGACGGCGGCGATCACGACGGCCAGGAGCACCGCGGTGCCGACCGGCAGGTCGACCACGGCCTCCGGGACGGGACGGCGGGCCGCCGGGGTGAGCACCACGAGCGGCACGATGAGGTGGACGATCAGGGCGCCGAGGCCGAGTCCGACGAGGCTGCCGAGGCCCACCAGGACGGCCTGTTCGGAGGCCGCGGTGCGAACCAGACGGCGCCTCGGCGTACCGAGGGCGAGCAGCAGCGCGAACTCACGGGACCGTTCGCCCGCCGCGGCGGCCGAGGCGGCGCCGAAGCCGATCGCGGCGAGCACCGTGGTGACGACCGCGATGGCAGCGAGCGCGTTCTGCGGGGCGGCGCTGAGCGGGTCGCCGGTCAGTGCGGCGGCGACCTCCTCGCGCAGTTTCAGGTCCGGCGTGCCGGGGGCGGCGCGCAGGGCGGCGGCGGCCCGGGCGGGTGCCGGGTCGTCGGAGCCGGTGGCCGGCAGCCACCACTCGGCGGGGACGGGGGTCTCCCGGCCCTCGGCGGCGAGCGCCCGGCTGACGGTGGCGAGGTCCAGCAGGAGGGACTTGTCGCCGACGACCGGCAGGGACTCGACGACCGCGCTGATCCGCACCCGCAGGACGGTGGGGCCGACGGGCACCCGGACGGTCTCGCCGACGGCCCCGCCGTTGGCGGTCAGGAAGCCCCGGGTGGCGACGCCGGCGACCTCCTGCGGCGTGCCCGCCGCGGCGGCTCCGGCCGCAGCCGCCGCGACCGGCGTGTAGACGCCCCGGACGCTGCCGGAGGCTCCGTTGACCGGGCGGTAGCGCACCTTGAACAGCTGCTGGGCGTCGGCCCCTCCGAGGCTGCCCTCGGTGGCGAGGACGCCGCTGACCGCGGAGCCGGTGGGGGCCCAGGTCAGACCGGCCGGGACCTCGGCGGGCACGGCGGGAGCGTCCGCCGCGTCGGCGGCGGAGATCCGGCGGACGGTCAGCTCCCCGCCGTCCCGGACGTCCGCGGAGACGATCAGCCCCACGACCGAGAGCGGTGCGGACGCCGTGCTGAGCGGGGCGTCCGTCAGGGCGCGCAGGTCGGCGGTGGCGCGGCCCTCGCCCGAGGCGGGGACGCCGATGAGGGGGGCCTGGAAGGTGAGGCCGTAGCGGTCGCGCAGCAGCACCCAGACCTCCGGTCGGCCCTTGGACGGTATGACGTAGCTGTCGCGCGGGTTCTCGGCCTGCTCCCTGGGCACGAACGTGACGTCGGCGTCGATCCGTTGCGGTCGGCCGGGCAGCGGTACTCCGGCCGCCGCCCCGGTGGGCGCGGCCTGGGCCAGGGGGTCGAACAGCGTGTGCGGGTCCTGGTTCTCCAGCAGGTCGGAGCGGACCGGCACGCGGTCGGCGAAACCGGCGGCGTCCAGGATGAGCACCTGCCCGTAGCCGTTGTCGGGGAGCGACTGCTCCTGCCGGACGACCGGGAGGACCCGGTCTCCTCCGGGCAGGGCGCTGTAGCGGCTGCCCTGGCCCATCGGAGCGGTCTTGGAGTTGTAGATCCTCAGCCCGCCGGCGGTGGTGAAGCTCGCCTGGTCCTGCTGGGAGGTGTTCCAGGTGGCGTGCTGGCCGAGTGCCAGGACGCCGGTGGAGACACCGAGGACGAGGAGGAGGACCGGCCCGCTGGCGCGGCCGGGCCGGCGGGCCAGCTGCCAGCCGACCAGGGCGGGCGCCAGGCCGCGACCGCGGGCGGCCAGCCGGGCACCGAGCCGGGCGGCCAGCGGCAGCAGCCGCAGCGCCAGGAGGGTGCCGGCGCAGAGCGCGAGGGTGGGGGTGGCGACCAGGACCGGGTCCAGGCCGAGCCGGCCGTCGGAGTCCGGGGACAACCCGCCGCTGTACTGCGAGAGTTGGTGGTAGGCGAGCACGGCCAGGGCGAGCAGGGCGAGGTCGGCGCCGGACCGGGCGGCGCCGGAGGCCAGGGCCTGGCGGCGGCCGGCCCGGCGCAGCACGGCCGACCCGGCGCCGCGCAGCACGGCGGGTACGGCGGCGAGCAGGACGCAGCCGAGCGCGCAGAGGACCGAGACCGGCCAGAGCGTCCAGCTGAGACCGGTGTCCAGCGGCACCCGGCGCAGCGGCCCGAAGCCGCCCAGGACGCGGAGCAGCGGCGGGGTGAGCAGGGGGGCGAGCAGCGCAGCGGGCAGGGCGAGCAGCGTCGCTTCCAGGGCGGTGAAGGCGCCGAGCCGGGCGCCGGACGCACCACGGGCGGCGAGCAGGGCGTTCTCGGACTGCTGACGGGTCGCGATCAGGTGGACGACCAGGAGCAGGGCGGCGGCGGCGAGGACGATCAGCTGCAGGGCGCCGATCAGCAGGGTCGACCGGGCGACCAGCGCGCTGGACTCCAGTTCGTCGAGCAGGTCGGGGAGTTCGCTCCGGGCGATCAGGCCGCCGTTCTTCGCGAGCTCGTCGCCCAGCCCGGCGGCCCGGGCGCGCAGGGCGTCGACGGTGGCGGGGGCGGTGCCGGCGAAGTCGGCGTCGAGCAGCCAGCTGCGGCCGTTCTGCGGGACGCCGGCGACGGTGAAGACACTGTCGTCGACCAGCAGGGGGCCGTAGGTGGTGAAGCCGCCGGCCTGGATCTCGCGCCCTTGCAGCGGATCGAGCCGCCAGTAGAGGTCGGCGGCGTCGGTGGCGCGGTAGAGGCCGGTGATCCGCACGGTGAGCGGCGCGCCGCCGTAGCGGTCGGCGAGCCGGACGTCCACGGGCAGCGCCTCGGCGGTGAGGCCCAGCCGGGTCAGGACGGTCTGCGGCACGGCCGCCTGGACGGGGCCGCCCGCGCCGCCGGCGGTGGCGACGGCGGGCAGGGTGCCGGCGAGCACGGTGACGCGCTCCCGGTCGAGGGTAGCGAGGAGGGTGAGGTCCGCTTCCTTGCCCCCGGGCTGGCCGGTCGGCTGGCCGGTGGCCTGGCCGCTCGGCTGCCCGGTGGCCGCACTGCTCGGCCGGCTGCCCGACTGCGTGTCCGGCAGCCCGTAGGAGCGGCTGCGGGCCAGGCTGTGGACGGTGGTGGGGAGTTCGCCGAAGAGGGCGCGGTTGTAGTCCGCGACCGCCGTCTCGTCCTTGGCCCGCTTGTCCAAGCCGTGCTCGGAGTTGACCACCACCGTGGTCCGCGGGTGGCCCGCGCCCTGGAGCGCCTGGCGCTGACCGACCTCACCCACGGTGCGCTGGAACGCCACCAGTGCGGTGAGCACCGCCGTCGTGATCAGTACGGTGAGCAGCGCCGCACTGGCCAGGGGCAGTCGCCCGCGCAAACGGCGCACGACAAAGCCGAGCATCCTGATTCCTCCCCCGGTCCATCATGGTCCCCGCGCCGCTGCCCCTACGGGCAGACTTGTCCCATTACGCGGATGGGCGCCCTCGGCGCACCGATACGGTGATCACCGGCACTTGATCACCGGATAGCGGACGATGCTGTCAGATCCGGCCAAAGAAAGGAAGGGACTTGCGCGAATCATGTAAGTAATGAGCAAATGCTCCGCACCGCAGCGCTGTTGCGGCTGACAACAGGTCAAGCCGCTCGGCTTTTGCGTGACCGATAGCCATGAACACCTCAGCCCTTTGCCCCCGGCAAGGAGCCCCGTAGGAACACCCGAACACCGAGGGGACGTCGTCATGACGCAGCAACCGGTCGGCACCGTCACGGCTCCCATGGTGGCCGTGACCGATCTCCGACGCAGTTTCGGATCCGGTGAGCGCGCCGTCCACGCGCTGCGCGGGGTCAGCTTCTCCATAGGCAAGGGCGAACTCACCGCCCTCAAGGGCCGGTCCGGCTCCGGCAAGACCACGCTGCTCAACCTGGTCGGCGGCCTCGACAGCCCGAGCGGCGGCACCATCACCCTCGACGGCACCGACATGGGAAGCCTCGACGAGGAGGGCCGGCTCGCCCTTCGCCGCGACCGCCTCGGCTTCGTCTTCCAGTCCTTCGGCCTGCTCCCGGTGCTCACCGCCGCCGAGAACGTCGGCGTACCGATGCGGCTGCGGAAGGTCCCCGCGGCCCAGCGCGAGGAGCGCGCCCACACCCTGCTCGCCCTGGTCGGGCTCGCCGACCACGCCAACCAGCGTCCCGGCGAACTCTCCGGCGGCCAGCAGCAGCGCGTCGCCATCGCCCGCGCCCTGGCCAACGAGCCCGACCTGATCATCGCCGACGAGCCGACCGGCCAGCTGGACTCGGAGACCGGCCGCGCGATCATGCAGCTGCTGCGCGCGGTGGTGCGCAGTGAAGGGGTGACCGTCCTGGTCGCGACCCACGACCCGACCCTGATGGAGCTCGCCGACCGGGTGGTCGAGCTCCGCGACGGCCGGATCGTCGAGGAACCCGCCGCCTGAGCCCGGACGCCACCTGCCGCCGGTCCCGCCGTCGGCCACTGTCGGCCGGTGGCGTCCGGGGGCGCGGCGGCCGCCCGGGGCCCGGGCGGGGGGGGCCCCCCCGGGGGGGGGCCCCCGCGGGGGGGTGCACGCCCCGGCCGCCGTCCCGGGCCGCGGTGCGGCGGCCCCGGGCGGACGGGCCTACAGGACCTCGATGTCGAACGTGGCGGAGTTGTCGGCCGGGGTCCGGTCGCCGGGGAGGGCGACCTCCACGGTTCCCCGGAGGACCTCCGGGTCCATGCCCGAGGCGACGGAGATCCGGACCTCGGCGCCGGCGGTGGCACCGGAGTCCAGGCCGGCCGGGAACGTACAGGTCACGGTGTGGCCGTGCGGTCCGGTGGAACAGGTGCCGCCGGGGGCCGTGCCGGTGCCGACGACCCCGGGCGGCAGGTGGACGGCCAGGGTGAACGGCTCGGTGGTGGCGATGCCACCGGTGTTCCTCACCACGGGGTGCAGGAACGTGAAGCCGCCGTCGTGGACGGGCGCGGGATCGGCGACAGTGACCGCGAGGTCGGCGCCGCAGACGGTGGCCGCCGCGACCGGACCGGCGGTCAGGAGCACCACCGCGCAGGCGGCCCGGAGGGATCGGTGGAACAGGTTCTGGGACATCGCGCTCACCCGTTTCGTCGCTGCTCGGGCGCGGGCCGGGTCCGGCCGCGCCACCGTCAGCATCGACGTGCCCCACCGCCGGGCGCGCGGGACACGGCGGCGGACCACTCGGACGGGTGGGCGCACCCGCGGGTGCGTGGGGTGTGGGGCGTGGGACCGTCGCCGGTGCCCGAACCCGTGCGCCTACGCCCGGGCCGGGCCCGGCGCCGCCCGGACGGCCGCGGCCAGGGCGCCGGCGAAGCCGCGGACCGCAGCCGACTCGTCACCGGCGCGCCACACCAGGCCCAGGGCGGAGTCCGGCAGACCGGTGACGGGCAGGTAGCAGAGGTCCTCGCGCCGGTGGTGGTCGGCGGTCGGCCGGCAGAGCAGCATGGCCCCCTGGCCGCCGGCGGCCAGCGAGAGGCCCTCCTGCAGGGTGCGGACCTCGGGACCGGTGGGGATCGGGACGCCGTCGGGCGTGCGGTCGGGCACCTGGGCCCGGCGCCAGTAGGCGGGCGCGGTACGCGCCAGGTCGATCAGGGTCGTGCCGGCGAGCTGCTCCGCGTCGACCGAGGCGGCCCCGGACCACGGGTGGTGGTGGGCGACCGCGAGGTAGTGCGGCTGCCGGGAGAACACCAGCCCCAGGGTCAGGCCCTCCTCGACGACCGGCAGCAGGACGACCGCGGTGTCCACGTCGCCCCGGCGCACCGCGCCGAACGGGTCGGCCAGCGGGAGTTCGGTGATCTCGACGGCGCAGTCGGGCCGTTCCCGCCGGAACGCGGTGACGGCGGCCGTGAAGCCGGCGCCGGCGCTGCCCTGGAACCCGACCCTCAGCAGCCCCCGCACCCCCTGCGCGGACGCGCGGGTCGCTCGGTCGACCGCGCCTCGCAACGCCGCGTAGGCGGGCGCGAGTTCGGCCAGGAAGTCCTTCCCGGCGGGAGTCAGCCGAACCCGGCGGCTGGTGCGGTCCAGCAGTCGGGTCCCGATCCGGCGCTCCAGCGAACGGACCAGCTGGCTGACCCGGCTCTGCGAGACCAGGAGCCGCTCGCCGGCACGGCCGAAGTGGAGCTCCTCACTGACGGCGAGGAAGCACTCCAGCTCCCGCAGGTCCGGACTGCCCATGGCGGGGACTCCTCTCGGCGCGCGCCGGTCGCCCGGAGCACGGATACGGCGGATACGGCGGATGTGACGGATTCGGCGGATGTGACGGATGTGGGATGTGCGGACGTGACGGCGGGCGAATCGATCGATGAGCCCGACTCATGGAAGCGTGAGTGATCCGTCCTTGTTCCCACCTGCGCCGACGCGTTGGCTGGGACGCATGGCAGAGCACTCCCTGACACCGACCGCCGCCCCGCGGCCGCCCTTCCCGCCCTCGTCCTCGTCGCTCCCCTCCGCCCCGGTCGCGCGCCCGCCGGGCGGGTGGCCGGCCGTCCTCGCGGTGGCCGCCGCGACCTTCGCCGTCGTCACCTCCGAGATGCTGCCCGTCGCGCTCCTCTCCCCGATCGGCGGCGCGATGGACGTCACCGAGGGCACCGCCGGACTGACGCTCACCGTCACCGGGCTGGTGGCCGCCGTCTCCGCCCCGCCGCTCACGTCCGCGCTCGGCCGGTGGGACCGCAGGCGGGCGCTCTGCGTGCTGCTGGTCCTGCTGGGGGCCGCCAACCTGCTGGCGGCGTGGGCGCCGGTGTTCGCGGTCATGGTCGCGGCCCGGGTCCTGGTCGGACTGGCGATGGGCGGTGTCTGGTCGCTCGCCGCCGGGGTGGCGGTCCGGCTGGTGCCGCGCGCCTCGGCCGGGCCGGCCACCGCGACGGCCTTCAGCGGCGTCGCGCTCGCCTCGGTCCTCGGCGTCCCCGCGGGCGCCTTCCTCGGCGGGTCGGCCGGCTGGCGGGCGGCCTTCGCCGTGCTCGGAGGTCTGGCGCTGCTCGTCGCCGCAGCCGTGGCGCTGCTGGTCCCGCCGCTGCCCGCCGAACGCGCGCTCGGCCTGGGCGGGGTCCTGCGGCTGGCGGCCGTCCCCGGGGTGCGGACCGGGCTGATCGTCGTCGCCCTCCTGGTGACCGGGCACTTCGCCGCGTACACCTACGTGAGTCCCGTCCTCGAAGAGGTGTCGGGTGCCTCGGCCGGGCAGGTCGGCGTGCTGCTGCTGGTCTACGGGGCCGGGGGGATCGTGGGCAACTTCGTGGCCGGCGCCGTCGTGGGCCGCGGTGTGCGGGCGTCGGCGGCCGGGATCGGTGCGGCGCTCGCCGTCAGCGTCCTGGCGCTGCCCGTGGTCGGCAGGGGCGTGCCGGGCGCGGTCGTCCTGGTGGCACTCTGGGGCCTCGCGTACGGGGGCGTGTCGGTGACCACGCAGACCTGGCTCACCCGGGCCGCCCCCGACGCGACCGAGGGCGCGTCGGCGCTGTTCGTCGCGGTCTTCAACGCGGCCATCGCCCTGGGCGCCCTGGCCGGCGGGCGGATCGTCGACGGCCTCGGCCCGGCGGCCGTGATGTGGCTCGGCGGCGTCCTCGCCGCGGCGGCCCTGCTGGCCGCCGCCCTCCTCCCCGGTCCGTCCACCGTTCCCGGTCCGCCCGCCCCTCCCCGCGGGTGACGAGCGGGGGCGCGGGCGGACGGCTCCGGTCCCGCCGGACTCCGGGGCCGTGCAACCGCCCGGGTCGCTGCCGGGTTCCGACACCCGGGCGCCGGGACCTTGCGGGCAGGGCGGACCGGGCGGGCCGGGGTTGTCGGAGGCCGCCCGTAGGCTGGGGGCGCCGCCGGAAGCGCGGTCAGGGGAACGGTCGGTCGAACGGGTCGGGGGAGGGAGCGCGGTGGAACCCGGACTGTCGCTCTACGAGCTGGCGTTCGTCGCCGGCGAGGCGGAACGCGTCGTGGACACCGCCCTGGTGCGGATGCACCGGGAGGGGCGACTGGTCGTCGACGTGGAGGCGGCGTGGGTCACCGTCGTCGATCCGCGCCCGACCGACGACGTGGAGGCCGCGCTGCTCGCGGCCGTCGGGCGGGACCTCCGCCGCCCAGTGGGGGAGGTCCGTGCGGCGGTGCGCCACCACCCCTCCCTGGTGGCCGTCGGACGCGGACCGGACTTCAGGCGGCTGACGGGCCGGGGCGAGGGAATCCGGCTGCTGGCCGGCTGCCTGACGCTGGTACTGCTCTTCGTCCTCTTCCTGGGACTTCTGTCGGCCGCGATCGCCTGTGCAGGTGTGGTCGTCTTCTCGTCGGTGGGGGAGGGACCGGTCCTGGCACCGCTGGTGGCCGTGGTCGTCCTCCTGGTGCTGATGTACCTGCTGGTCCGCTTCGCCACCTGGGTGTCCGACCGGACCGCGGACCGGTCCACCGCGCGACTGCCGCGGCGGGCCCGACGCCTGCTGGCGGCGCTGGCCGCAGGCGCGGAGGTACCTGCGGCGTGGCGGCCGGCGCCGGAGGCCTGGACGCCGAGCGGGCCGACCGTACCGGGGTCGGTCGCGCTCGACGGCCTGCGGTCCTCGGCCCTGGACCCCCGGTGGGCGGCGGCGTTCCGGGGGTGGCCGGCCGGGGAACCGACGAAACGGGAGCGGGCACCCGGGCCCGGGCCCGCGCCCGGGTGGGAGCCGGCCCCGGCTCCGGATGGCGCAACCTGACTCACCCTCAGGAGGTAACTTCTCACCCGTTCGCACCGTTCGGCTTGCGAGAATCCCGCCCTTTCCACGTTCGTGTGCAAACGTGTCTCCGCCCGGACCCGTCCGGGTTGGCGGAAGCCAGCTACTGAACCCTTGACCAAGGAGAACCTGAGATGTCGGTTCGTGGAAATCTCCGCAAGTTCGCCGTGATCGCGACCGTCGCCGCTGCGGCTGCCGTCGTCACGCCGACCGTCGCGGTGGCGCACGGCGGGGGCCACCAGCCCTCCGCGCAGTCGGGCCTCCAGGCCGGCAACGCCGCGGTCGGCCTCGTCGGTCCGCGCGCCAACTGGCTGCAGTGGTTCGACCGGAGCAACGGCTGATCCACCCCCGCGCCCCGGAGCTCCGGCTCCGGGGCGTTTTCCTTTGCCCGAAGCCCCGAAGCCCTCTGTGGCTCGGGCGGTTCGGGCGGTTCGGGGGTGCGCCTACTCGGGCTTCGTGGCGCGGAGCGAGTACATCAGCGGGACGCGCGGCCGGCCCTCGGGGAAGCGGTAGCCCGCGTTCTGCTCCAGGACGGGGAACCGGGCGAACAGCGTGTAGTCGTACTCGTGCAGGAACTCCAGGCGGAGTCCGGCGGCGGTGAGGGCGCTGATGACCTTCCCGAGACCGTGCTGCCACTCGACCGTCACGTTCGCGGTCGTCGCGGCGTTCTGCTCGGCGTAGGTGCCGGGCTCGTCCCAGACGGTCGGCCCGTCGTGGAAGTAGTCCAGCTCGACGGTCCGGCCGTCCTCGGCGAGGGTGTCGCCGAACGGGTGGAACTCGGCGAGGTAGAGGAAGCCGCCCGGGGTCACGAGGGAGGCCGCCGTCCGCGCCCAGCGCTCGATGTCCGGGAGCCAGCACAGGGCGCCCAGGCCGGTGTAGACGATGTCGAAGGTCTGCGCGTCGAGCACGTCGACGGCGTCGTACACGTCGGCGGTGACGAACCGGGCCGTGGCGGCGCCGATCCGGTTCGCGACGTCCCTCGCGACGGCGACGGCCGGTTCGGAGAAGTCGAGGCCGGTGACGGTGGCTCCGCGTCGGGCCCACGCCAGGGTGTCCAGGCCGATGTGGCACTGGAGATGGACCAGGGTCTTGCCGTCGACGTCACCGACCTCGTCCAGTTCGAAGTCCCGCAGCCCGCCCTTGCCGGCGACGAAGCCGGGGATGTCGTAGAACTCGCTGGCGGCGTGGATCGGGACGCGCTCGTCCCAGTTCGCGCGGTTGGTCGCGCGCCAGTCGGTCGGTGCCGGAGTCTTGGTCATGACAGGCACGCTAGTCAGCGGTCGGAGCGGTGCTCAAGCCGTTTTGTGCCGTCCGGCCGAATCGCCCCGCCGGGCCCCGTCCGGCCCGCCGCGTCGGGGCGGCCCGGTCGGCGCCCGGTCGGCGCCCGGCCTCGTGCGGGCTCAGCCCAGGGTGACGGTGAGGACGTCCTCCTCCCGGCTGATGTGGTCGATCGCGATCTCCCCGGTGGCGCCGTCGTAGGCCCCGGTGCCTCCCGTGACCGCGAACGTGTGGGACCACTGCCTGGGCGCCGTGAGCACCTCGGTCAGCGCGGGCAGCGGGCGGGGAAAGGCGGTGGCGGCCGTGAGCGTCCCGTCGGTCAGGCGGAGGACCAGGGTGGCGATGACGAGGGCCCCGTCCGTCCCGACCGTGACGGGCAGGCAGTGGGCGCTCTCGGTGCCGGCCGGACTCCCCTCCGCGTCCAGGAGTTCGTAGTGGACGAAGTACGGCGTGCCGGTGGTGAGGACGTCCGGGATGTTGGCCGAGGCGCGTCTGCCGGTCAGCGTCAGGGTGCGGGCCCGTCGGGCCGCGCGGGCCGGCCGGCCAGGCCGACGGTCGCGCCCGCGCCGACGGCTGCCGCCGATGCCATGCGCAGGGCGTTCCTGCGGTTGAGGGGGGTCGTCATGTCGTGGGTACCTCGTGTTCTCGGGGTGCGCAGGCCCCGGGGCCCGTACGTTCGGGCGCTCCGGTGCCCGTACGGTCCCCGGGCCGGCGCGGTGCCGGGTCCGCGCGGCGGCGCGGACCCGGGCGAGGGGGCGCGCGGGCCGGTGAGCGGGCGGCCCGCAGCCTCCTCGGACATGCGCCTGCCTTCCCGCTCCGGGGTGCGCCTACCGTCGTCCACGGGGGATTCCCCCGGACGGCGGAGGCCACCGCGGTCCGGCGACGGTCCGCGGCGCGCTCACCACCGCCCCGCCCACCGTGGACGGCACCGCTCGCGGCGCCGGGTCGGTCGTGTCCGGAGTGGCGACCGTGACCGCCCGGCGCCGACCCCGTGCCACCCGGCGCGGGGACCGGCCGTCCCGTATCGGCCGAACCGGGGCACCCGCGGGCACCGCGCGTTAGGCTGCCCGCATGAGCAGCGGCGACCACGAGCACCGCGTCGGGCCGGCGGGAGTCGTCGGGACCGCGGCGGGCGGGAACGCGGCCGAAGGACACAGCGCACTCCCGTCGTTGGACCGGCTCGCCGGTCTGCTGGTGGCGGGTGGCGTCGCCGTCCTCAGCGGCGCCGGCCTGTCCACCGAGTCGGGGATCCCCGACTACCGGGGTCCGACGGGCAGCCTGCGCCGCCACACCCCGATGACCTACCAGGACTTCCTGGCCGCCGAAGGGAACCGGCGGCGCTACTGGGCGCGCAGCCACCTCGGGTGGCGGACCATCGTCGGGGCCCGTCCCAACGCGGGCCACCACGCGGTGCAGCGGCTGCGCCGGGCGGGGCTCGTCTCCGGGGTCATCACCCAGAACGTCGACGGCCTGCACCGGGCGGCAGGCACGACGGACGCCGTCGAGCTGCACGGCTCGCTCGACCGGGTGGTCTGCCTGGACTGCGGGCGGACGACCCCGCGCGAGCGCCTGGACCAGCGCCTGCACGCCCTCAACCGCGCCTTCCCCGCCCAGGTCCGGGCCCTGGCCGAGACCGTGCCGGCCAACCCCGACGGGGACGCCGACCTGCCCGCCGAGCTGGCGCAGTCCTTCCGGATCGCCCCCTGCGAGGTGTGCGGCGGAGTCCTCAAGCCCGATGTGGTCTTCTTCGGCGAGAACGTGCCCGTGCCCCGGGTCCAGCACTGCTACGACCTGGTCGACGACGCCCGCGCGCTGCTCGTCCTCGGGTCCTCCCTGAGCGTCCTGTCGGGCCTGCGTTTCGCCCGTCGCGCCGCCCGCGCCGGCAAGCCCGTCGCCATCGTCAACCAGGGGCCCACCCGCGCCGACGACCTCGCCGCCGTACGGGCCGACCTCCCGCTCGGTGCCGCACTGGCCACCCTGGCCGACCGGCTCGGGGCGCCTGTGGCGCCCTGACGTCCCCCGTCCCGGCGCGGCGCGTGGCCGGGCTGGGCCCGTCGGAGGACCCTGCGGAGTGTTGCGCCCGCCCGGCCCGGGGCGGTCCGCGCACAGTGCGTCATGACCTTCACCCGGACCACGGCGCTCACCGCCGCCGTGCTGACCGTCGCGGCCGTGACCGCCGCCGTTCTCCCACCCGCCCCGCAGGCCGTCGCGGGTGCACCCCCGGCGGCGCGCGCCTGCGTCCGCTCCGATCCCGCCGGTGACGCCCGGGCCCGCGCTGGAGAAGATCACCGGCACGCGCCTCGACCATCTCCTCCGAGAGCGGGTCACCGGCCCGCTCGGCCTGGTGCGCCGGGGACACCCTGGTCGGGGAGACCGTCATGTCCCGTGTTCGGCTCGCTCCGTGTGCGTCGCCGATCTCGAAGGCTCCGCCGCCTTCTGCTCCAAGTTTGTCGGTGCCGGGCCGGCCAGGCGCCGCCCCGGCTACGCGAACTTCGCCGCGCCGAGCCCCCGCTCAAGCTCGTCCTCGTCGAGGGCGAGCCCGCGTTTGGGGCTTGCCGGCCCGGGGGGGGGCATGGCGCATTCGATCCCAGATCTCTGGGATCGAACCGCCCTTCGTACCCGCCTACGGTGAGGGATGTCCGCCTGCGCGAAGTCCCGGCGCCCGCCCGGTGATTCTGTTATGCGGACACGACAGCCCGGTCGGAGGCGCTGTGAGATCATTCCGGTATGTCTAGACCAATGCTTGAAGTGATCGCGTTGGACGCGGGGGACGCCCGGGCTGCCGAGCACGGGGGTGCGGATCGAATCGAACTGGTTAGTGACATGGCGAGGTGGGGGCTGACGCCGTCGGCGGAGACGGTGCGGGAGGTGCGCGCGGCGGTCGACCTGCCGGTGCGCGTGATGGTGCGCGAGGCGGACGGCTTCGCCGCGGGCGAGGTTCAGGTACTGCGGGACCGGGCCCGGGAACTGCTGCGTGCCGGGGCGGAGGAGTTCGTCCTCGGGTTCCTGACGCCCGACGGCGCGGTGGACCTGCCGGCCGTCGAGGCCGTGCTGGAGGTGCTGGACGGGCGTCCGTGGACCTTCCACAAGGCGATCGACTTCGCCGCCGACCGATCGGCGGCCTGGGCGGCACTGTCCGGGCTTCCCGGGCTCGACGCGGTGCTCAGTTCGGGGGGCCGGGAGGGCGTCGCTGAGGGCCTCACCACCCTGCTCGCCGAACACCGGGCGCTGGCCGGGCGCGGTGCCCCCGGCGAGCGCGGGGCCGTGCCCCGGCTGATCGCCGGGGGGACGCTGCGCGAACCGGAGGCGGCGCCGTTGCTCGCGGGCGGTGTGAACGCCTTCCACGTCGGCACCCGGGCCCGCCCGCAGGGCAGTTGGGACCACCCCGTCGACCCTGCTGCGGTCCGGGTGTGGGCCGAGTTGCTGGGGGGCGCGTCGTGACCGAGCCGGGCGGGCCCGCCACCCCTCCCGGGCGCGGAGCCGCCCTCGCGGTGACGGTGGTCGCCGAGGGCGAGATGCACCGTCACGGGATCGCCGGCATGCTCCGCGCCCTGCCCCTGGTGGGGGAGGTGACCACCAAGCCGCACGACCGGATCGGTTCGCCCGTCGAACTCTGGCGGGCCGACGTGGTCGTCCTGGTCTGCGCCGAGGAGGTCGCCCCGTGGGCCCGGGCGGTGTTCGCCACCCCGCGCGGTGAGGCCCGGCTGCTCGTCCTGCTCGGCGCCAACGCCGCACGGGAGCCGGGATCCTGGGCCACCGCCCGGGTCGACGGCTTCCTGCCGCTGGAGCAGCTGACCACCGCCGTCCTGGAGGATTCGCTGCGCCGGCTGGTGCTCCGCCGCCTGCCGGCGCCCGGCCGGGTCCGAACCGGTCCGCGGGTGCCGGACCAGCGCGGCGGCCTGCCGGGGGTGGCCGGCGGGGCGCTGACCGGGCGGGAGCGGCAGACCCTCGGGCTGCTCGTCGAGGGGTTGAGCAACAAGGAGATCGCCGCCCGGCTGGGCATCTCGGTGCACGGCGCGAAACGCCACGTCACCATGGTGCTGGCCAAACTGAACTGTCCCAACCGGACGTTGGCGGTGGCGATCGCCCTGCGCTACGGGATCGTCGACCCCGTCGGTGCTCAGGAGACCGGCACCGGCCCCCGGGTGGCGACGAACTCGGCGATGTAGTCGGGCAGGGAGATCCTTGGCTCCCAGCCGAGCTCCCGTGCCAGGGAGTTGTCCGCCCGGCCGCCGACCCGCTCACCTCTGCGGGCCGTCACCATCTCGATCTCGGTCCCGAACATCCGGGCCACGTCGACCAGTCGGTGCTCCTCGCCCCGGCCCAGCAGGTAGCCGTCCCCGGAGCCGCGCTCCGCGCACAGCAGCAGCCCCTCGACGATGTCGTCGATGTGCGTGAAGTCGCGGCTCTGGGTGCCCGGTTCGACCACCGTCAACGGCAGGCCGGCCCGGAACTGCTCCTCGAAGATGCCGATCACCGTCGCGTAGGAGCCGGTGGCGATCTGGCCGGGCCCGTAGACGTTGTAGAAGTACGTGATCACGTGGTCCAGGCCGAACCACTGCGCGGTGTTGCGGATGTACTCGATGTTCTTGGCCTTGGTCCAGGCGTACGGGTTGAGGTGCTCGTCCCGGCCGTCGTTGCCGAACTTCGAACTGGACGCCGCGTACACCAGCTTGGCGCCGTGCAGACGGCAGAGCCGGACCACCTCCTTGGTGCCGCGCAGGTTGAACTCCCATACGCGGTCCGGTTCTTCGAAGGACTGCGGAATGCGGGAGTATTCGCCGAGGTGGTACACCACGGCCGGCGGGGGCAGGCTCCGATCGGTCCACAGGGTGACCACGTCGGCCGTGTCGCCGTGCAGGTAACGCACGTTCGGGTGGTCCACGTGACGCTCGGGCGTACCCGTGAAGTAGTTGTCCACCGAGACGATCCGCGCCGAGGGGTCGGTCGCCACCAGGCTGCCGATCAGCCTGCCGCCGACGAAGCCGGCCCCTCCGGTCACCAGGATCGTCCGTTCTGCGGGCCGTCCGGTCATCAGGCCCTCCTCCTTCCGGTCACCGGCCATCTCAGGCCGCCTCCTTCCAACCCAGGCCGCGGTACGTCCAGCCGGCCGCGTGCCACGCCTGGCGGTCCAGGCAGTTGCGGCCGTCGATCACGAGGCGCCCGCTGACCAGCGGCGCCAGCGCGGCCGGGTCGGCGGTGCGGAACTCCGCCCACTCGGTGAGCACGCAGAGCAGGTCGGCGTCCGCGCAGGCCGCCTCCAGGCTCTCCGCGTAGGCGAGTTCGGGGTGGCTACGACGCGCGTTCTCCCGGCCGAGCGGGTCGTAGACCCGCACCAGCGCACCGGCGCCGTGCAGCATCCGCGCCACCGCCAGCGCGGGCGCGTCGCGCACGTCGTCCGAGTCGGGCTTGAAGGTCGCGCCGAGGACGGCGATCCGGCTGCCCGCGAGCTCCGGTCCGGCCGGGCCGGCGGTGCGGTCCAGCAGCTCCCCCGCGAGCTGCAGAACCCGCTCGCGGCGGCGCTGGTTGATCAGGTCGACCTCGTGCAGGAACCGCACCGCGGCACCCGCCCCGAGCTGGTGCGCACGCGCCTGCAGGGCGCGGATGTCCTTGGGCAGGCAGCCGCCGCCGAATCCCACCCCGGCCCGCAGGAACTCGGGTCCGATCCGGGAGTCGTGGCCCAGCGCCCGGGCGAGCGCGGCGACGTCCGCCCCGGACGCCTCGCACAGTTCGGCCATCGCGTTGATGAACGAGATCTTGGTGGCGAGGAAGGCGTTGGCGGCCGTCTTGACCAGCTCGGCGGTGGCGAAGTCGGTCTCCAGGACGGGGATCTCCCGGCCCTCGCGGGCGGCCAGCTCGTGCACGCCGTCGTGCACCCGGGCAAGGGTCTCGCGAGCCCAGTCACCGCGCGCGCCGACCACGATCCGGTCCGGGCGCAGCACGTCGTCGACGGCGTGCCCCTCCTGGAGGAACTCCGGGCACCAGGCGACCTCGGGGTCGGCGTCGTCGGGTGCGTGCTTGCGCAGCAGCCGCTCGATCCACTCGGCGGTGCCGACCGGCACGGTGGACTTGCCGACCACCAGGGCCCGGCCGTGCAGGTGCGGGGCCAGCGTGCGCACCGCGGCGGCGACCTGGTCGAGGTCGGCGCCGGTGCCGTCCGGCCGCTGCGGGGTGCCGACGCACAGGAAGTGCACGTCGGCCCCGGCGGCCGCGACGGCGGGGTCGGTGGTGAACTCCAGCCGCCCGGAGGCCAGTCCGCGCCGGACCAGCTCGGTGAGGCCGGGCTCGTGGAAGGGCACCGTGCCGGCGTTGAGGGCGGCGACCTTCGCGGTGTCGACGTCCAGGCCGATCACGCGGTGGCCGAGCTCGGCGTAGCAGGCGGCGTAGGTGGTGCCGAGGTAGCCGGTCCCGAGGAAGGACAGCCCCGGCCGGTCGTGTACGGAATGGTCGGGAGGCATGGGTCTGGTCATTGCTCCTCACTGCTCCTGATCGCTGCTCGTGGTGCGAGGGATGAGAGTGGTGTGGGTCGTGCGTGCCGTGCTTGTGCGGGTTGTGCGGGTTGTGCCGCGCGGCGTGCTGCGGTGCCGCGGTCGGGAGTCGCGGTCCTGCTCACCGGGCCCAGGGCATCGGTGGGACGGGCGCGAAGGTGGTGGTGGGACGGATGACGGCGCCGGGTCCCGCCCCGGAGATCGCCAGGGTGAGTTCCAGGACGTGCAGGGCGTGGTCCAGCGGCAACCCGGTCGGGCGTGATCCGCCTGCGGCGACGGCGAGTTCGGCCACCCCGCGGGCGAAGTCCATGTCGTGGGTGCCGGGGTAGCGGAAGGGGCGCGCGGGGCCCTCGGCGGGCGGCACGGTCTCCGGGACGCCGTCCGGGTGCCGGCGGACGGTGACCGGCGAGTCGTACTGCCAGGAGTCGGCGACGGTCAGCAGGCCGTCGTCGCCGATCACCCGCAGCGAGTAGTCCTTGGGCGCGTGGATGCTGGTGGTGAGCCGGGCCGTCACCCCGCTCTCGAACGAGAGGACGGCGAGCGAGAAGTCCGGTGCGAGCGGAGTCCCGGGTGGGACATGGGGGTTGGGGGCGAGGAGGGTGGCGAAGGCGGTGAGCTCGCGAACCGGGCCGAAGAAGGCGGTCAGCCAGGTCAGCCAGTAGCCGGCGTGCTCCACGGTGCACCCCGTCTCGAACTCGTCGAGGTAGGGCCAGGGCGACCCGGACGGGCTGATCCACTCGTGGAACGGCATCCGCAGGATCGGACCGTCGTCCAGTTCGGCGTAGACCAGCCGGGGCGTCCCGATGCGGCCCTCGCGCAGGGCGCGCCACGCCGTCTGCGCGGCGGTGCCGAGCAGCCCGCACGGCGCCGAGGCCAGCCGGAGGCCGCGCCCGGTGGCGAGTTCGACCAGCTCACGGGCCCGTTCGAGGTCGGTGGCCAGCGGCTTCTCGACGTAGACGTGTTTGCCGGCCAGCAGGGCGGCGCGGGTCACCTCGTAGTGGCTCTCGGGGTTGGTGAGGTTGACCACGGCGTCGACGGCCGGGTCGGCGAGCAGCGCGTCGAGGCTGCGGTAGCCGGGGACGCGGTGGTGGGCGGTGAAGGCGGCGGTCCGCGCCGGGTCGCGGTCGTGGACGCCGGTCAGGCGGAGGGACGGGTGGTTGGGCAGGGTCGCCGCGTAGAGGTCGGCGACGTAGCCGCAGCCGACGAAGGCGACACCGAACGGCGCGGTGCCGTCCTGGTGGTCCTGGAGGTCGAGGCGGTCCTCGGGCACGGGGTTCACTCCGTTCCCCGGCCGCTGCCGTCGGTCGCGGTGGCGCTCGTGCGGGTGCCGGGCTCGGTGACCGCTTCGCCGCCGTCGGCCCGGCCGTCGCTGCCGCTCTCCGCGCGGGCGTGGTCGCCGGTGCGGTGGTAGCGGTCGTCGCGCTCGAAGCGGCAGAGCACCGCGGTGGCGTCGTCCTGGTGCTTGCCGGGGAACCGGCCGGGCGCGGTGCGCAGTTCGGCGGTCCGCACCCGTTCGACCAACTGCACCGGGCCCTCGGCCTCCAGCAGGTCGAGCAGGTCCGGCCAGGAGCAGTCGTAGCGCTCGACCAGGCGGGCCGCGCCGTCGGTGAGCAGCGCGGCGGCGGAGAGCGACGCCACCGGATGGCGTCCGACCAGGGCCTGCCGGGCCGCCTCCGGCCTGGGGCCGGCCACCCAGAACCCGCCGGGCCGGTTGCGGTGGCGGCGGAGTTCGGCCCAGGGCAGGTGGATCAGGCGCTCCAACCGGTCGTCGGTGACCGCGTGGACGGCGCCGGAGTGCTCGCGCAGCGCCACCGTGGAGTCGCCGAGCACCAGGTGTTCGACCGTGTCGCCGGTGAGCCGGAGCAGGGCGAGGGTGGCGGTCGGGCTGCACGGGTTGTCGAGGTCGCAGGTCCGGCCGTGTTCGGTGGCGAGGTCGGTGAGCGCGTCGTGGAGGAGTTCGCGCGGGGGCTGGCGTGCGTCGGGGTCGTGCAGCAGGCCGCGGGCGAGTCGGGTCCCGACCTCGGCAACCAGCCACCGTACGTCGTGGCCGCAGCCGGTGCTGGCCCCGGGTTCGGCGGTCGCGCCGTCGATGACCAGGGCGAAGTGCGGTCCGGTGAGGACCAGGTCCTCGTTGGCGCCGCCGGGGGAGGGGATGCTGGCGGCCTCGGTGGAGAACGGGACGGTGCTCATCGGCCGCCCCCGGTCGCGTCGTCGGCGTGCGCCGCGGTCGCGGGACCGGATTCCGCGGCGGAAGCGGGCTCGGCGAGCGGCCCGGGGCCGGACCGTCGCGCGGTGCGGGGGCGGGGCTCGGCCTCGTAGGCCAGCCACTGGGACCAGGCGCGAAGGCCGTCCGCGAGCTCCGTCCGGGGCCGCCGGCCGAGCACGGCGACGACGTCCTCCGGTCCACCGGCCCGACGGTCGTCCGAGCCGTTCGTCTCGGCGCCCGGCGCCCCGACCGCCCCGGTCACCTCGACCGGGACCGGGCGGACCGCGGCGGAGGCCGCCTCCGCGAGGTCGGCCACGCTCATCGGCCGTACGCCGCGGACGTCCACCTGGCCCTCGGCGGGCGGCAGGCGCAGCGCCCGGTCCACCGCCTCGGCCAGGTCGTCGACGAAGACCGGCCGCCAGCGCCGGCCCGGCTGGTCGGGGATCCGGATCGGCCGGGCCAGCAGCGATCCGCGTACGGCCTGCTCCAGCACCGAGCCCGACTGGATGCCCGGCCCGTAGACCAGGTCGTGCCGGAGCACCGTCGCGCCCGGCACCGGTCCGAGGGGCGCCGCTCCGGCCGCGTCGACGAGCAGCACCACCGTCCCGACACCGGCCTCCTCGGCGGCTGCGAGGGTGACCCCCGCGGCCGTCGCCCGGTGCACCGGATCGTCGGCGAGCACCTGGAGGACGGCGGCGGCACCGGACAGCCCGGCGCCGGGCTCCGCGTGCCGGACGCCGGGGTACTCCGGGCCCTGCCCGCCCCACAGGGTGACGTCCCACTCCCCGTCGGCGAGTGCGCGGGCCAGGGCCGCCGCCAGCTCGGAGCCGTCCGCGTCGCGCACGTCCTGCGCGCCGTGGACGTCGGCCGCGTGGGCCACGCCGGCCACGGCTGCCGGGACGGCCGCCGGGGCGGCGGGAGCGGTCGGGGCCGTCGGCTGCGCCCCGGGGCCGGACACGACGACGCGACGCGCCCGGGCCGGGCGGGCGGGGCCGCCCCCCGGCGGCGCGGGGCCGAGCCGGGCGCCGGCGGCGAGCCCTTCCGCGTACCCGGAGCGCGCCAGGTCCAGGAGCCCGGGGCGCAGCCTGACGAGGTCGTCGTCGCCGAACCGGGTGCAGAGCCCGCCGGCGCCGAGCGTGGCGAGCGCCGACTCGGCGAGCGCGCCGTCGGGGCCGGCCGCCGCCCCGGTCCGGGTGGCCGTCACCACGCCCATCAGCAGGGCGGTCTGCCAGTGGGCGAGCAGCGCGGGCCGGTCGACCTCGGCCAGGACGACGTCCCGGCCCGGAGCCGGTTCGGCGAGCAGGTCGTCGAGGCGCTTGGCGGTGTCCTGCGCGTCGAGGCCCAGCCGGCTCAGGTAGCGGTGGGCTTCGATGCCGGCCCAGCCGCCGTCGCCGAGCCGGGTGGCGACCTGGGCCCGGCCGTGCTTGAAGAACGGGATCGCGTCCAACTGCGCCAGACCGCCGTCGAGTTCCCACGACGCGCCGGGCGCGACCGGCGCGAAGCAGGCCGCACGCCGAGGCCCGTGGCCGCCGTTGGCGTGCATGCTCGGCACGTCCGCGTGGTCGGCGAGGTTCGGCGCGGAGAGGTACGTCGGCACCCCGTGCTCGCGCAGGTAGCGGCTCATGACCACGTCGTCGGCCCAGGTCGCGCCGTGCTCGCGGGCGTACGCGCCGAACCCGGCGGCGACCGGGGCGGGCAGCAGCAGGACCACGGTCGGGGTGTACTCGCCGGTGGCGGGGGCCCAGCGGTGTCCGGAGAGCACGGCCAGGCGGACGGCGGCGGCGTTGCGCGACTGCCAGTGCGTGTAGAAGGACAGGGCGGCGTCGGGCGCGGCCTCGGCGGCGGCGCGCACGTGGTCGAAGAAGCCGGGGGTGAGCACCGCGTCGTCCTGGAGCACGAGGTGGTGGGTCGAGCCGGCCGGGACGGAGGACCAGGCCGCCACGGCGGTGCGCAGTCCGGTCGGCGGGCCGTCCGGCTCCGGGTCGAGCACCAGGTCCAGTTCCTCCGGCCGGCAGCGGCCGATCAACTCCCGTGCCAGGTCTGCCCGGCGCGGGTGCGTCATCACCGCCCCGCTGACCCGGACCCTGCCGCTGTGCACCGTGTCCATCCCCGAGCTCCCCTCCGTCGACGCCGGCGGGCTGTTCCCACCGGGCCGTTTCCGTGCCGGACCGTTCGCGTGCCGTTCGCGTGCCGTGCCGTGCTTTCGCCGTGCCCCTGACGAGACTTCGCCGCGTTCGCGTCGTGTTCGCGCCGTGTTCGTGCCACGGCGGTACCGCGGACGTCGGCCGCCTTCTCGCGCTCTCGTGCCCCGGGCGTGCCGCGCCCGTCGTGTGCCGCCGATGCGGCGCGACGCCGTGCGGCGCGCCGGCACCGTCGTCGCGGTCGGCGCCGTTCCGTCGTCGTTCCGTCGTCGTGCAGGGCGCCGCCCGCCGGTGCTCCGGAGCCGCTCGCCGACGTGCGGCGTCAGCCCCCCGGCCGTTCGGCGCCGCCCGACCGGTCCCGGCCGCATCGGCGTCGGCACCGGGCGTCGTGCCGGAGTCGTGATGCTGACACGCCGTCGGCCCGTTGCGGCATGGCCGGATGCGGCGCACGGCCGGGGTACCCGGTCGGGTACCACAGCCGCGTACAGACGTTCCGCCCGGCGTAGCGCTAACTTCGGCCAATGCCTCGACTGACCAGGGACGCCACCACGTGGCTCCTCTACGCGCAGATCGCCGCGTACGGGTACTTCGTCTTCGGATTCGGCCCGCTCGTGCCCCTGTTGCGCGACGAGCAGCACACCAGCCGCTTCGTCGCGAGCCTGCACGGCACCGCCTTCTCGCTGGCGATGCTGCTCTG
Source organism: Kitasatospora sp. NPDC058406 (assembly GCF_042722765.1). Taxonomy (NCBI): domain Bacteria; kingdom Bacillati; phylum Actinomycetota; class Actinomycetes; order Kitasatosporales; family Streptomycetaceae; genus Kitasatospora; species Kitasatospora sp. NPDC058406. Next base: position 44,256 of record NZ_JBHXKE010000010.1, on the reverse strand, counting down.
CGCGCCGCTGTTCCCGCGCCTCGTGGCCCGGTTCGGCCGCAGCCGGACGCTCTGGGGCGCGATGGGCGGGGTGGCCGTCGGCTCCCTGCTGCTCGCCCTGGCGCACGGCACCGTCCAGACGCTCGGCGCGACGCTGCTGACGGCCTTCTTCGGCTGTGTGGCGCTGACCGCGATCTGGCCCTCGCTGAGCGACCACCACGGTGCGGCGGGGCCGGCCGCCATCAGCGAGGCGAACGCGGCGATGTCCGGGATCGGGCTGCTGGCGCCGCTGATCGTCGGGGCCTCGGTGAGCGCCGACCTCGGTTGGCGGCCCGGTATCGCGGTGACCGCCGTCCTCGTGCTGGCGGTCGTGCTGCTCGGCCGGCTGCTGCGCCACCGGCTGCCCTCGGGTCACCCGGTGGCGGACGCGACGACGTCGAAGGGCCGGTCCGCCGGTGGACCGGCCGACCGGACCCCCGCCCCCGCCGTGACCGGGCGCGGTGACCCCCGGCTCTTCCTGGCCGCCCTCGGCGTGATCGTCGCGGTGGCGGGCGTCGAGGTCTGCCTGACCCAGTGGCAGTCCGACTACCTGCGCGAACACGCCGGGGTGAGTGCCGCCGGCGCGACCGCCGCCGGCGCGGCCCTGGTCGTCGGGATCTTCGTCGGGCGACTGCTCGGCGCCCGGTTCACGCTGCGCTTCCCCGCCGGGGCGGTCCTGCTCGGCTCGCTCGCGTTCTCGGCCGTCGGCTTCGCGCTGTTCTGGGCCTCGACGGCACCCGCCGTCGCGGTCGCCGGCCTGGTGGTCTGCGGCCTGGGGATGGCCCTGCAGTTCCCGATGGCCATCGTGCTGGTCCTGGACACCGCCACCAACGGGCCCGACGCCGCCTCCAGCCGGATGGGCTACGCCTCGGGGACGGCCTTCGGGGCCGCCCCGATGCTGCTGGCCGCGCTCTCCGACCGGATCAGTCCCGGCGCCGGGTTCCTGCTGGTTCCGCTGCTGCTGGCCGGCGCGGCCGTCCTGACCGTGCTGATCCTGCGCGCCGGTGTCCCGGCCGCCGCGCCGGCCCCTACCACCACCCCGGAGCTCCAGCCGTGACCACGACCGACCCCCTGACGCGCGCGTTGCCCGGGCTGCTGGGCGCTCACCACGCCGCCTACACCGTCCCCGACCTGGACGAGGCGGTCGAGTTCTTCACCGGCGTCGTCGGCGCCACCGAGGTCTACCGGGCCGGGCCGGTGGAGGACGACGGCGACTGGATGGCCCGCCACCTGAACGTCCACCCGCGGGCCCGGGCCATGGTCGCGGTGGTCCGCCTGCCCGACGGACTGGAGCTGGAACTCTTCGAGTACGAGGCGCCGGACCAGCGCCGTGTCCAGCCGGCCAACAGCGACTGGGGCGGTCACCACCTCGCCCTGCGCGTCGCCGACGTGGACGCGGCCGCCGCGTACCTGCGCGCCCGTGGCGTGCGGGTCCTCGCCGACCCGCAGACCATCCACGCCGCCCACCCGGTGGCCGGCACCCGCTGGGTCTACGTCCTCACCCCCTGGGGCATGCACCTGGAGCTGTACGCCCCCGGCCCGTCCCGCGCGCCGGACGACGCCGTACCCGGTGCCGTACCCGGTGCCGGTGCCGGTGCCGGTGCCGGTGCCCTGGACCAGGGCCGGGCGTGAGCCCGGTCAGGGCTTCGACTCTCCGCTTCGACGCCGACGAACACCGCCGGTTCTGCGGGTTCCCCGACCGTGCCACCGCCACCCTCGTCGAGCAGACGCCCGAGGCCCCGGCACGATGACCGGGAAGGCTCGGCGGAGCGCGCCGGCTCCGTGGCATCCGGCCGTGGAGCCTCCGCGAAAACCTGTTGGCGGACGACTGCGACCACTGCTACGTTTCCGGAGGCCGTGCGAGAGACCGAGGAGGTGGTACCCGTGAACGCAGGATCGACATGGGTGCTCCTTTCCGGGGTCATGGTCGGGCGATAGGTCGCCCGGGAGCGCCGTTCACGAGCACTCCCGAAAGGCACGACCATGCGTTTCACTTCCGAGCAGCGCCTCGACGACGGCGTCCTCGAACGCGAATTCACCCTCGGGGAGATCCCCGGCACCCTGTGGACCCCTGAATCGGCGGCACCGCTGCCGCTGATCCTGATGGCCCACAACAACGGCCTGCCCAAGAGCGCGTCCCGGCTGGTGGCCCGGGCCCGGCACTCCGCGGCGCACGGCTACGCGGTGGCCTCCATCGACGCCCCGGGGTGCGGTGACCGGCCCCGCTCCGCCGCCGACGACCGGGCCCGGGCCGACATCCGCCGGGCGGTGCAGGCCGGCGAGCCGGTCGACGAGATCTTCGAATCCTTCATCGGCCCACTGGTCGAGAGGGCGGTCCCGGAGTGGCGGACCACCCTGGACGCCCTCCTCGCTCTGCCCGGGATCGGCGGCCCGGTCGGGTACTCGGGGTGGACGGCCGTCGGCATCCGGCTGGCGGCGGTCGAGCCGCGCATCGCGGCGGCCGGGTTCTTCGCCGGGGGCTACGTGCCCCGCGCCCAGCGCGAGGAAGCCCGGCAGGTCACCGTCCCGCTGCTCTTCCTGCTGCAGTGGGACGACGAGGGGAACCCCCGGCAGCGGGCCCTGGACCTGTTCGACGCGTTCGGCGCCGAGGAGAAGACGCTGCACTCCAACCTGGGCGGGCACACCGGCACGCCCTGGTTCGAGGTGGAGGACGGGGTCCGGTTCTTCGGCCGGCACCTGAAGTGAGGCCGGGCCGCCGAGCCGTCGGCAGACGGTAGGCGGTGGACGGCGCCGGTACCCGCCGAGATCCCGGCGGGTACCGGCGACCGCTGGCCCAAGGGGGTCCGGTGGCCCCGGGGGCCCGGGGGCGTGTATCGAAGGCCCCGAGCCGGAGGGCGCGGTGAAGCCCGCCGGGGAGATCCGCTCCTCCGGCGTCGCCGTCACCCTCGTCGTCCACGAGCAACAAGCAGACCGGCCGCGGGCGGCACGGTCTCACCAGGGAATCGGCCCGTCCTCGGCGAAGAAGGCGCCCGTCGGGCCGTCCTCGCCCGCCGTCGCCAGGTCGACCGCCACGGCCGCGCCCTCCTCCGCCGTGCGTATCCCGGTGTGGCGGTTGAGGTCGGTCGCGCAGTAGCCGGGACTCACCGCGTTGACCAGGATCCCTTCGGCGCGCAGTTCACCGGCGTAGAGCACGGTGATCGCGTTCAGCGCGCTCTTCGAGGTGCAGTAAGGGAGGAGGACCGAGGAGTAGGAGGACCACGGGCTGTCCGGGTCGGCCAGGTGGGTGAGGGAGCCGAGTTCGCTGGACATGTTGACGATGCGTGCGGCGGCGGAGCGGCGGAGCAGGGGGAGCATGGCGTGGGTCACCGCGATGACGCCGAACACGTTGGTCTCGTAAACCTGCCGGACGGTGGCGGCCGGGGTCTCACTCGGCTTCTGCGGTCCGGCGGCGATCGCGGCGTTGTTGACGAGGATGTCGAGGCGACCGAACGTGGCGTCGATGTGCTTGGCGGCGGCCTGGACCGAGGTCTCGTCGGTGACGTCCAGCGGAACGAACCGAACGTCGGCGCCGCCCGCGCGAAGCTCCTCGGCCGCAGCCTCGCCACGCTCGGCGTTGCGGGCGCCGATCAGCACGGTGATGCCGCGGGCTGCGAGCCTGCGCGCCGTCTCCTTGCCGATGCCCTTGTTCGCGCCGGTGATCAGAGCAGTCTTCTGCGAAGTCGTCATGGCACCCAGCCTCCCCTCACCCAGGGGCGGCAGGGAAAGACCAGAAGACTCTGGATCTATAGTCCACAGATATGAGTGAGCTAGAGGTGCGGGAGCTGAGGTACTTCGTCGCGGTCGCCGAGGAACTGAACTTCAGCCGGGCCGCGCAACGTCTGGGGATGGCGCAGCCCCCGCTGTCGAAGGCGATCGCTCAGATGGAGTCCCGGCTCGGGGTACGCCTGCTGGAGCGCACCACCCGGCAGGTGAGGCTGACCAACGCCGGTCAGGTGCTTCTCGACCAGGCGCGGATCGCGGTCGACGCGGTGCACGCGGCGGCCCGGCGAGCACGCCGGGCCGGTCAGCCGACACCCCAGCTCGTCGTGGCGGTCAAACCGGGAGGCGACGCCGGGCTGCTGCGGGAGATCCTCGCCGCCTACCGGGGAACGGGTTCGCATCTGCCGCCGCCTGAAGTCGTCGTCGGCGGCAGCGGTGAGCCGATCGCCATGCTGCGGGACGGCCGTGCCGACGTAGCGCTGCTCCGCAGCCCGTTCGACGGTCAGGGACTGGACTCCCAGACGCTCGTGGTCGAGCCGCGACTGGCCGTCCTCCCCGCCGCGCACCGCCTGGCCGGACGCCGGCGACTGCGGTTGGCCGACCTCAGGGGCGAACCGATCCCGCGCTGGAAGGGGGCCGCCCCCTCCACCACCGCCTACTACACAGGAGGCGACGGAGCGGAAGCGGGCGACGGCCACCCAGGCCCGGCGCCGGCTGACACTCCTGAGGGGCCGCTCGTGGCCAGCGTCGAGCAACTCCTGGAGGTGGTCGCGCTGGGGCAGGCGGTGGCGTTCCTGTCCCGCTCCACCACCGAGCGGCACCAGCGCCCGGACATCGCATACCGGCCGGTCACCGGCCTCAGCCCCAGCGCGGTCGTGGTCGCCTGGCCGGAGACCTCGCGATCCGCAGCCGTCGCCGCCTTCGTCCGAGCCGCCCACGACGTCGCCACCCACCACCCCGACCACATGACCGTGCCGCGGCCGGCCCGGCCCGCCGGGCGGTGACGGAGGCCGGGACGAGCAGTGCCGGCAACTCACCGTCGGCCGGCGGGTGCAGGCGGAACCCCGCCTCCGGCGCCGCCAGTACGGCCCGCACGTCCAGCGCGGCGCCTCGACGTCCGCACGGGAGCGCAGCAGGGTCATGGCGGAGCCTGCGAGCTCACGGGCGGACCGGGACGCAGAACGGGGGTGGCAGCCGTGGAACGGTTGCCACCCCCGCAGGGCCGGGGAGCGGGGGAGCTCGGTGGTCTGCTGCGGTGCGCCCGGAAAACGCCTTGCCGCCGGGAACGGTCGAGGACGATCCTCGGGCATGGACCTTCCCCTGCGGGTGATCGAACTGGACACCGAGCTGACGCTCCGCCGCTTCGAGGGCGAGGCGGACCTTCCGGAGTACTTCCGGGTCATCGAGGAGTCGCTGGAGCATCTGCGGCCGTGGATGTCCTGGATCGCCGACCACAGCCGGGAACGGACCGCCGAGTTCCTGGCGGCCCGCCCGGAGCGCTGGGAGAGTGGGACGGACTTCACGTACGCGGTCGTGCTGGACGGGGCGATCGTCGGTGCCTGCGGGATCTTCCGGCGGGAGGGCACGGCGGACGGCGCCCGTGAGATCGGCTACTGGCTGCACCCCGGTGCCACCGGCCGCGGGGTCGCGAGCCGGAGCGTCGTCGCCCTGGTCGGGCAGGCGTTCCGCCTCCCCGGCGTCGACTACGTCGAGATCGTCCACGACGTGGCCAACCGGGCCAGCGGCGCCGTCCCCGCGCGCCTGGGGTTCACCGCCGACGTCCGCCGCCCGGCCGAGCGGCTGGCCCCGGCGGAGAGCGGCGAGGAACAGGTCTGGCGGCTCACCCGGGGCCAGGCGGAGGAGCGGGCGGCCACCGGAACCCCCTGACCGGAGACCGCACGGACACCCCGCAGGCCGGCGTCCGGCGCGGGGCGGGGGTGCCGTCCCCGGTCAGGACGGGAACAGCATGCCCGGCCGGGGCCCGCCCCGGCGCTGCAGCCTGCGCAGGAAGGACAGCACCCCGGGGGTCCCGACGGCCCAGGTGGCGGACTCGACGGCGGGGTCGGCGCCGGGGAGCAGCGGCCGGCCGGGCGGGCCTCCGCCGCGGGTCAGGATCAGCCCGGCGATCTCCTCGGCGGCCCGCCAGTGCCGCTCGTCCCCGGTGGCCACGGCGAGGTCGACCAGGAGTTCCCCGACGCCGGCCAGACCGCAGCACTGCCCGACCGTGCCCATCCTCGGGGCCAGGGCGCGGCAGGCGGTCGCCGCTTCGGCGGCGCGGGCGGTGAACCCGTCCTCGCCGTAGTGCCGGCCCGCCTGGACCAGCGTCGTTCCGATTCCGGCCAGGCCGCGGCACCAGGATCCGTAGCGGCGGGTGGCCCCGGGCCGCGCGGCGTCGGCGACGAGGCGCGGCACGTCGGCGGCGAGTGCGTCCAGGATGCTGCGTGCCGCCTGCTCCGCCTGTGCGGCCCGTGCCGCCTCTGCTGCCTGGGTTGCCTGTGCCGCCTCTGCGGCGGGGCCTCGGGGTGCACGGGCCTCGGTGCCGGACCGGTCCGCGGCGGCGGCCTCGGCGTACGCGCCGGGCAGGGCGAGCAGGAAGTGGGCGAGGCCGGCCCGGCCGTGGGCGAAGCCCTCGGCGAGCGCGGCGGTTCCGGGGTTGGGAGCCTCCCCGGGGTCGGCGGGACCGGCGGTGAGCCGGTGGGCGCACGCGGTCGCCACGGCCAGGTGGATCCGGGCGTCCCCGTGCCGGCCGGCCGCCGCCGCACGCCGGGCGAGCAGCAGCCGGGCTGTGCCGACACCTGCGGCGCCGGAGATCTGGTCCGTCCGGAGCGGGTCGGCGACCGCGTCCGCCCAGGTCCCGGCGCCGGGACCCGGACCTGGGCCCGGACGACCGGCCGGCGGGCCGGCCGGTGGCTCGGTACCGAGAGGGTCGGCCGCGTGGGCGAGGAACAGGTCGACCCCGGCCCGGCCGTCGTACAGTCCCGGGCCGAGCCGGTCCATCGACGGGTGGTCGGCCGTCCACCGGGCCAGCGCGACGACCGCCGCGCGCGCGTCCGGACGGTCGGCGTGCTGCAGCAGTTCGAGGCCGAGGCCCGCGCCGCCGTCGTAGAGCGAGAGCAGCTTGCGCGGCTCCCCGCCCCGCCGGTCGGCGGCGACCAGCTCGTCGGCCGTCCGGACGCAGCGGGTGAGCAGGTGGCTGACGACCTCGTCGAGGAGCCCGGCGGTGACGGCGGGCGGGCCGTACGCGGCACGGGTGGCGGGAGGGGTCTCACCGCGCCGCAGCGTGGCTGCGGCTGCCGTGCGCTCGGCGGGATCGAGGCTCAGCAGGCCGGTCACCACCGTGACCACCGGGGCCGCCGGGCGCCCGGTCCGCGCGAGTGCGGCGGCGAGGCAGGCCAGGGTGCGGTCACGGTTGGTCGCGGGATCCGGGTCGATCACCACCGGGTCGAGTCCGGTGGCCGCGTAGGACAGCGTGGTGCCCAACGCGTAGTAGTCGTCGGCCGGTTCGGTCTCCGTGGCGAGCGGAAGGCCGTAGCCCCGGGTCGCGCCGTCGGGGCGAGCGCCGTCGAGGGCGCTGACCCCGAAGTCGACCAGCGAGCATCCGCCGGACGCGTCGAGCACCACGTTGGCGGGCTTGAGGTCCCGGACCACCACGCCGCGTGCGTGCACGGCGTCCAGGATCCGCAACAGCCCGCGGGCCAGGGTCCACCAGCCGCGTTCCTGCGCGGGCGGGGCGCCGGGTCGGGCGCCCCGCCGGTCGGCCGTGGTGTCGTACGGTCCCGACCCGAGCACCTCGCGGCGCAGGTCGCGCGGTCCGCAGGCGCTGCTCACCAGGTACTCGTCCTCGCCGTGCCGGAAGTAGTCGACCAGCCGCGGCACCCCGGCCACGCCCGCGAGTGCGGTGAGCACCTGCCGCTCGTGCCGGAGCCGGCCGCGGGCGTCGACTCCGGTGGTGTCCTCGGCGACGAAGGCCCGCGCCTGTTTCACCACCACCTCCTGGCCGGTGGAGAGTTCGACCGCACGGTAGACGTGCCCGTTCGGCGAGCGGGTGATCCCGGCGGTGATCCGGTAGCGGCCGTCGCCGACCCGGGTGGTCGCGCGGCGCCGCCGGGTTCGGGTGTCGAACGGGTCCTCCGCCCAGGGTGGTTGGCGGTAGGCGTCCCGGGCGAGACCCGTGAACCGTTCGCCGGCCGGACCGGTCATGACGAGTTCGGGGTCGTCGGCGGAGGGGCGGAACGGCCCGTAGCGGTAGTAGACCGGGGCGTCCGCCCGGACCCGCCGGTCGCTGACCACGCGGGGGCCGTCCCAGCCGGCCAGTGCCTCCGCCAACTCCTGCCCGAGAGCGGCGGGTTCATGCGCCGACGGGTACACCGTGACCGCCTTGCCGACGGCTGCCGCACCGCGAACTCCGGCGTTCAGTTCGCGCAGCACGGCGGCGTCGGCGGCGAACTTGGCGTCACAGGTGCGGCGGAGCAGGATCGGTACCACCACCTCCAGCAGGAGCGGGAGGAGGTCGGGGCGGGTCGAGACGTGGAGCTTCCAGCCGTGGGCGAGCTCCGGCATGTCGGGGTCGTGGAGGTACAACCAGCCGTCCCCGGCGTGACATTCGCGGCGGGCACCGGGCGCGGCGGCCGTGCTGGACGCGGTGGTCGCCAGGGCCACCAGCTCCGTCAGCCGTCCGCGCAGCGCCCCGGCCGTCCCGGAGTCCGTCCGTGCGTTCACCGCTGCTGTCGACGGCACGGATGCACCCTCCCCGAGGTCCCTGTCCGGTGTTCTGCACGCTTCGGCCCGCTGTCCCGGCCCGGAGGGCGGAGCCGCGCGGGTCTCGGGGGCCGTACGCGCGACCGCCGCGCGCGGATTCGCGGGCGGCGGCCGACGGTTGTCCGACTCTCCCGACGGGGTCAGGAGTTGACGGCACACTCGAAGCGGGTCGGGACGTAGGTGACCCACGGGTCGGCGAGACACGCCACGGGGGCGAGGTCCGCGTCGAACTCGTCCTCGAAGGTGATGGTCTCGTCGTCGATGTCCAGCAGACCGGCGTCGCGGATGTCCAGGGCCAGTGCACTCATGGGTGGTTCCTCCCATACGGGTTGGCGGATTCCTTGCGGCATGCCCATGCTAGCCATCCCAACCAATTCACCATAGGGGCGCGACATCACCACATCTGTGGACTTGTGGGGGCGGGACCGGTCCGCGAGCCCCGGGAGCTGCGGAGGGCGTCGCCGTCGGCTGCCCGGGGGTCGTCCGTGTGCGACGTCGGGTCGCTGATCGCCGTGCAGGGGAGGCGGCTTCATGGTTCGTCGTGGAATGAAGTGTCACATCTTGTCGAAAGTGATGATCGCGGAACCGGCCGGTGCTACGGTCGGATCATGTCCACGATCGAAATCGACCTGCTGACCGCCGAGTTCTTCGGGGCCTTCGACAACCGGGACGGCAGGCCGGCCGACGTGGCCCGGATCCGCCGCCTGCTCGTGCCGGGAGGTGTGATCGTCAAGACCGGCCCGGAGTTCACGGTCTACTCCGTCGAGGAGTTCGTCGAGCCGCGCGAGCGGCTGCTGAACGACGGGCGGCTGGTCGACTTCTCCGAGTGGGAGACCTCGGCCCGGACCGAGATCGAGGGGGACATCGCGTCCCGCTTCGGCGAGTACCGCAAGTCCGGGGTCCTGGACGGCGAGCCGTTCGAGGGCGGCGGGACCAAGACCATCCAGTTCGTCCGGACCCCGGAGGGCTGGCGGATCGTCGCGTTCTCCTGGTACGACCAGCCCTGACCGACCGGTTCCGACCGGTTCCGACCGGCCCGGAGCAACTCCCGGCGGCCCTGCCCCCGGGCCGGCGCGGGCACCCGGAACGCAGTTGACGGCGGGACGGGGCGCCCGGTACCCCGTCCGCCGCCCTTCCGCCGCCTGACGGCGCCCGCCCGCCCGCCGCCCGGCCGGGTCAGGGGAAGGCGAGCCGGGCGAGGACGGGAGCGTGGTCGGAGGGGCCGGCGTGCGGGGCGGTGGGCTGGGCACCGCTCACATCGGGCAGGCTCCCCGCCCCCGTCGAGACGGCTGTCACCCGTTCGAGCAGCGCGTGGCTGACCAGGATGTGGTCGATGAGTTCGCGCTGCCCCTCGAAGACCCGGGAGAAGCCGCCGGCGGCGAGGATGCGCGGGGCGAGGTTCCAGAGGCGGCTGCCGTCGCGGAGGTCCGGCCTGTCGAAGCCGCCGGTGCCGATCTGGGAGCCGGGCGGTCCGTACAGGATCTGCGTGGTGGCGGCCTGCCACTCGTCGTTGAGGTCGCCCAGGACGACGACGTCGCGGGTGCGGCCCTCGTCGGCCAGCAGGCGGTCGGCCAGTTCGCGCACCGCGGCGGCCTCGGCGCCGCGCCGGAACAGGGCGTAGGCGGCGTAGCGGGCCCGCTCGCCCTCGTCCTCGGTGCTGTGCCGGTCGCCCGGGAAGGTGAGGAGCTTCGACTTCAGGTGGCAGACCACGAGGTGGAGGGTGTGGCCGGGGCTCGGTTCGACGGAGACGGCCAGCGCGCCGCGCCCCATCGTGTGGATCGGCTCGCCGAAGTCCTCGACCTGGATCGGCCGCAGGCGCTGGGGGAACGCCGTCCGGTCCTCGACGCGGGTGAGCGGGTGGCGGCTGAGGAAGCCGACCCGGATGCCGCGCTCGTCGGGGTGGTCGGACAGTTCGGTGTGCCAGTCGCCGTCGAGGCGCGCGACCAGGTCGTCGAGTTCGGCCGGGCCGCCGACCTCCTGGACCCCGAGGACGTCCGGGGCGATGCGGTCGACGGCCTCGGCCAGGGCCCCGAGCTTGGCGTCGTAGACGTCCTGGTTCTTGGCCGCGCACCGGTGCGAGGGCGGCGCGCCGTCCTCCCGGGGCCGGCAGAGGTTCTCCAGGTTCCACGTGCCGATGACCACGTCCATGTGCACTCCTGTCGCCGTGTCGGTGGGCGCCGGTGTCCCGGGGCCCAGTGTCCCGGCCGGCGGGGGGCGGCGGACCGGGAGGACGGGGGCGGTGCGCGGATGTTCACCCGCCCGGTCGCCCGCCGGGCCGCGCGGCGTGGGGCGAGGTGCCCGCGCTCCCACCGGTGACCCACCTGCGGGGGGCGTGTGAGGCCGTGACAGCATCCCGGGTGTGGTGATCTACGACGAACGTCTCTCCGTCCCGAGGCGCTGGTGGCTGGCCGTCCTGGTGGCGGCCGGCGCTCTCACGGCCGCCCTGCTGCCACTCGGTCCGACGGCCGCGGCGGCGGCCGGCGCCCTGCTGCTGACCGCGGCGGTCCCGGCGCTGCGCTGGTACGGCGCGGTCAGGATCCGGATCTGTGACGGTGTCCTGGTGGCCGGCCCGATCGTGCTGCGCGGTGAGCACACCGGCGCGGTCGAGATCCTCGACGAGGCCGCCGCCTTCGCCTGGCGCACCCGCCTCGCCGGCCCCCGGGCGCGTCTGCTCATCCGCACCTACCTGCCCCGTGCCGTGCGCGTCGAGGTCGCGGAGCCGTCCCTGCTCTGCCCGTACGTCTACCTCTCGACCCGCCGCCCGACCGCCCTCGCGGCGGCCCTCGCCGAGGCGCGCGACCGGTACGCCGCCCCGGCCGCGACGCGCGGCTGACCGCGCCTGCGGGCGGTTCGGTGCGGGCGGACGGGTGGGCGGACCGGCCCACCCCGCCCACCTCGGCGACGGCGACGCCGACGGCTCCGGCGTACCCCCGCGGGTCTCAGCCGACGTTCGGCGCGCCCGCTCCGGCGGGGTGCCCGGCGGTCCCGGACGACCCGAACCTGGTCGCCGAGACCTCGGCGTGCCCGATCCGCCGCAGTGCCAGGAGGATCGGCTCGTTGAGCACGGTGAGGGCCACCATCGCCTCCAGCTGCTCCTCGTCGGGATATCCGGCCAGCACGTCCACCTCGTACTCGGTCAGCGGGGCGACGGCGGCCGCGTAGGGACGCAGGCGGGTGATGTCGCAGGGGTGGCCGAGCCGTTCGAGCGCGGTGACGGCGTCGACCAGGTTCCAGTAGAGCGGCTGGTCCACGCACTCGCCCCAGCCCGTCTCGGCCAGCAGTTCGTCGACGGCCGCGCGCGCCGCCGTGCCGGGTTCGGGCCTCTCCTCCGCGTCCGGGCGACCGCTGAAGAGGGCCTCCTGGGCGGCGCCGAACCGCTGGTGCTGGTCGAGCGTGTCGTCCTCGGCGGCCCGGATCACCTCCTTGGTCGCGGCGATGCTCATGCCGCCGACCTGGACGAGCGCGCGGACCAGCCGGAGCCGGCGCAGGTGCGCCTCGGTGTACTCGGAGCGGGAGGCGGTCACGCGGTCGCCGGCGGGCAGCAGGCCCTCGCGCAGGTAGTACTTGATCGTCGCGGTCGGCACGCCGCTGCGGGTACTGAGGTCGGACAGCCGCATGGCGGGCTTTCCTTTCGGATCGACTGGACACCCCAAGGGGATAGTGTCACTATCTTAATAGGGATAGCGACACTATCCATTGACCTCAGGGGTGAGTCATGGCACCAACTACCCTTTCACGCGGGCGAACCACCGATGCCCACGAAGGCGGCGTCGTCGTCTTCCTCATCGGTATGCGGATCAACCGGTGGCGCGCCGTGCGCCAGTGGTGGCCCACCTTCAAAGCCATGCCGGCCATGCTGCGGGAGCTGGCGAAGGACCCGGACTCCGGCATGGCGGGCTTCCGGGTCGTGGTCGGGGGCGGACTGCGCGAGATCACCCTGATCCAGTACTGGCGGGACGCGGACCGGCTGCTGGCCTACGCGTCGGCGGCGGACCGCCACCACCGGCCCGCTTGGCAGGCGTTCAACCGCCGCGCCCGCGCCGCGTCGGCGGCGGACAGGGCGCCGGGGGTGGGGATCTGGCACGAGACCTTCCAGGTGCCCGCCGGCGGGCACGAGTCCGTCTACGTCGGCATGCCGTCCTTCGGTCTCGGCCAGGCGTTCGGTACGCAGCCGGTGGGGAAGCGCGGCGACACCGCGGCGCAGCGGCTCGCCGGCCGGCAGGGCTGACCGCGACGGCGCGGGCGGCGCGGCCTGTGGCGGACGGTACGGCCGGCTCGGCCGGCCGGGACTCCCCGGGGGTGTGGTCTGATGGTGCGATGATCGACGAAGCTTTCGCCGCAGAGTGCCTGACGCCCGTCGCGGAGGTGGTCCGGCAGGCGGCCGCCGCCGAGATCATGCCGCACTTCCGGTCGCTCGCCGCCGACCAGGTGGCCGAGAAGAAGGGCCCGCACGACCTGGTGACGATCGCCGACCGGCGTGCCGAGGCCTACCTGTCCGCGGCGCTGACGGCGCTGCTCCCGGGCTCGGTGGTGGTGGGGGAGGAGGGCGTCGACGCGGATCCCTCCCGCTACGGCGCCCTGGGCGGCGACCTTCCGGTCTGGATCGTCGACCCGATCGACGGGACCCGCACCTTCGTCCGCGGCGAGGAGGGGTTCTGCACCCTGGTCGCCCTCGCCCACCGCGGCGAGCTGCTGGCCTCCTGGACGTACGCGCCGGCGCGTGACGAGATGGCGACGGCGCTCCGGGGCGGCGGGGCCCGGCTCGACGGCGTCCCGCTGTTCGCCGGCTCCCCGGGGCCCGGGGCTCCGCTGGAGATCGCCTCCTCGCACCCGGACTACACCACGCCCGACCAGCGGCGTGCCCTGCTCGGTCTGCGCACCGACGGGGTGACCACCCGGCCGTGCGCGGGGTCGGCCGGCCTCGAATACCTCGCCATCGCCCGCGGCGCCCTCGATGCCGTCGCCTTCTGCTGGGAGAACGCCTGGGACCACGCGGCCGGCCTCCTCCTGGTCGCCGAGGCCGGCGGCGCCCACACCACCCGGGGTGGTGTGCCCTTCCGTCTCGCCGGGGGGAACACCCTCCCGCTCACCGCCGCCCGGGACCCCGAGACCCTGGAGCGCGTACGCCGCCTCCTCGCCGGCGAGTGATCCCGGGCCGGGCCCGCGGTTTCACTCGAACGGGGTGCGGTGCAGGGAGATCAGCAGGCGCCAGCTCCGGGCGGCGAGCTCCTCGGAGGTGGCCGGGACGAGGGCGTGCAGCCAGTCCGCCAGCAGTGCGGTGAAGGTCGCGGCGACGGCGGTCGCGACGAGGTCGGGGTGTGGCGCACCGGCCAGGGCCCGCTCGGTGCGGCTGCGTTCGCGCAGCTCGCGGTGGAGGACCTCGCCGAGCGGTCCGGTGCCGCCGGGCAGCAGCAGCGGGCGGTGGACCGCCGCGTGCTCCGCCACCTCGGCGAGGAACGCGGCGAGCGCCGGGGGCGGGGCGGCCGGGTCGGGGACGCCGCGCCAGGCGTGCAGGGCGTCGACGCCCTCGCGCGCGACCTGGGCGCAGGCGTCCACGGCGAGGGCCCGGAGGTCCTCGTAGTGCAGGTAGAAGGTGGCGCGTCCGACGGCCGCGCGCCGGACCACGGCGGCCACGCTGACCTCGCCGAGCGGGCGTTCGGCGCACTCGGCGAGCAGCGCGGCGCGGAGTTTGGCCCGGGTGCGGTCGGCCCGTGCGTCGCTCACCGGGCGACCAGGACGGCGGCGAGCGCGAGGGCGCCGGGCAGGGCCTGGGCGAAGAGGATCCGGCGGTTGGCGGTCGCCGCGCCGTACAGGCCGGCCACCACGACGCAGGACAGGAAGAAGACCTGGGCGCCGAAGCCGGTGGGGTCGTCCGCGAGCAGCCCCCAGACCAGGCCGGCGGCCAGGAAGCCGTTGTAGAGGCCCTGGTTGGCGGCCAGCGGGGCGGTGGCCTTTGCCGTCGTGGCGTCGAAGCCGGAGAGGCCGCGCCCCGGCGCGCGCTCCCAGAGGAACATCTCCAGCACCAGGATGTAGCCGTGCAGGGCGGCCACCAGGCCCACCAGCGTGTTCGCGACGATACCCATGACGAGGCTCCGTTCTGGACGAGTGTCCAGTAATCATAGACAGGTGTCCAGAACGGAGCCACCGGCCGGCTGCGGGTGGAGTGGAGCGGAAGGGTCGACGCCCGCCTCCGTTAACTCCAACTCTCCCCGGGTCCGAACGGCGTGACGCCGCCTCTGGAGCCGGCGGAGCCTCAGGGGGGTGTCATGGGCCGGCGGGGGTGAGGGTGTCGGGACCGCTCGGGTTAGGTTAACCTAACCTAACTAGCGCTTCGGTTGAAGCTCCTCCCCGACGTTCCGCACCACCTCCCCGCAGTACCACCTCCCCGCAGCGCCATCGCGCCGCCGCGCCCGGGCGCTCAGGCCCGGACGCGGCGCCGATCCCCCCGGAAGCCGGGCCGTCGAGCCCATCCACCAGTCAGGACACCGCGTGCGCCCCGACCTCGAAGTCCCCCTGCCCGTACCGGACGACGCCTGGCGGACCAGGCCGGCGGCCCAGCAGCCGGACTGGCCCAGCGTTTCCGAACTGCGGGACGCCGTGCGTCGGCTGGAGTCCCTGCCCGTCCTCGTCCCGGCCGAGGAGTGCGAGCGCCTCCGTCTGCGCATGGCCGACGTGGCACGCGGCCGGTCCTTCCTGCTCCAGGGCGGGGACTGCGCGGAGACCTTCGACATGATCACCCCCGAAGGTGTGGGTGCCACCCGTGGCACGCTGCGCAGCATGGCGGCCACCCTGTCGGACGCCCTGGCCATGCCGGTGGTCACCATGGGGCGGACCGCCGGCCAGTACGCCAAGCCCCGTTCCCGGAACACGGAGACCCGTGGCGGTGTGACGTTGCCGGTCTATCGGGGTGATGCCGTCAACGGGACCGAGTTCACCCCCGAGGCGCGGACGCCCGACCCAGGCCGCCTCCTCCGGAGCCGTCGCGTCGCTGCGGTGACCATCGGGTATCTCCGCGAACTCGCGGACGAGGGAGACGAGTTCTTCGTTTCCCATGAAGGTCTTCTCCTGGACTACGAGGCCGCGCTGACCAGGACCGACCCGCGCACCGGGCGTCGCTGGGCCGGCTCCGGTCACCTGCTGTGGATCGGCGAGCGGACCCGCGACCTGGACGGCGCGCACGTCGAGTACTTCAGCACCGTCGACAACCCGATCGCCGTGAAGCTCGGCCCGACCGCGGACGCGGACACCGTGCTGCGGCTGGCCGACCGCCTCGACCCCGAGCGGGAGCCCGGGCGGCTCACCTTCATCAGCCGGATGGGTTCCCGGGCCGTGCGGCACGTCCTGCCCGAGCTCGTCTCCCGGGTGGCGGCCGAGGGCTTCCCCACGGCGTGGGTGTGCGACCCGATGCACGGCAACACCGTCACCGCGCCCTCCGGACACAAGACCCGGTACTTCAACACGGTCATGGACGAGATCAGGGGCTTCTTCGAAGTGCACCGCACACTGGACACGGTGGCCGGGGGCCTGCACCTGGAGATGACCGGCCGGGACGTCACCGAGTGCGTCGGCGGAACCGGCGGGGTTTCCGCCGACGACCTCGCCGACCGGTACGAGTCGGCCTGCGACCCGCGCTTCAACCGCGCCCAGTCCCTGGAGGTGGCCGCCCGGGTCGCCGAGCTGGCCTCCACGTCGCCCGGTCCGCTCCGGGTCTCGCCGACGATCTCCTTCTGACACCGCGGCAGGCCGCACCGCGCGGACGCCGAAGCGCCGGCACCCTCTCCCGGTCCCGGCGTTTCGGCGGGTGCGGAGCCGTCGGACCGGTCCCCGCCAGCGTGCTCCACCGGGTCGGCCGAGCCGAACCCCGGCGCCCTCCCGGGCCGACGGCGAGGGCCGGGCGGCGGGCGTCACGGCAGCAGGACCACCTGGCCCGCGTAGTTGAGGCCGGCGCCGAAGCCGACCAGGAGCGCGGTGTCGCCCGGACCGGCCTCCCCGGCCTCCAGCAGCGCCTCCAGGGCCAGCGGCACCGAGGCGGAGGACGTGTTCCCGGTGCGGGCCACGTCGTGCGAGACCACCGTCCGCGGCCCCAGCTCCAGCCGTTCGGCCATCAGGTCGATCATCCGCGCGTTGGACTGGTGCGGCACGAACACGTCCAGGTCCCCGGGCGCGACCCCCGCGCCGTCCAGCGCCCGGCGCGCGCCCGGGCAGACCTCCTCCATCGCCCACCGGAACACCCGGCGGCCGTCCATCCGCAGCCAGGGCCGCTCGGTCGTGCCCGGTGATCCCGCGTAGGCGTCCCACCCGTGCGACATCCGCAGCGAGTCGAAGTACCGGCCGTTGGCGGCGCGGGCCACCGGTCCGATCCCGGGCCGGTCGGCCGGGCCGACCACCGCCGCGCCCGCGCCGTCGGCGAACAGGAAGGCCATCGAGTCGTCCGTCGGGTTCACGATGTCGGTCATCCGCTCGGCGCCGACCACCAGGACGTGACCGGCGCTGCCGGCGCCGATCGAGTCGGCGGCCAGCGCGAGGGCGTGGCAGAAGCCCGCACAGGCGGCCGAGAGGTCGATCCCCGTGGCGCCGTGCGCGCCCAGCTCGTGCGCGATCCGGACGGCCGTCGGCGGGGTCATCAGCATGTTGGAGGTGCTCGCCAGCAGCACCAGGTCGATGTCGGCGGGCCGGACCCCGGCGCGGGCCAGGGCCTTGTCGGCAGCCGCCGCGCCCATCACGGCCAGGGTCTCCGCCGGCCCGGCGAACCGGCGCTCCACGATGCCGCTGCGGCCGGTGATCCACTCCTCCGGGTGCCCGATCAGCCGGCCCAGTTCGGCGTTGCCGACCACCCGGGCGGGCCGGTACCCGCCGACCCCGAGCAGCCGGCTGTGACCGGCGGGGGCCGCCCGCAACCCGTCCGTCCGCGCCCCGTCCGCCTCCGGCCCGTCCGCCTCCGCCCGGTTCGCCCAGGCCCCGTCCGCCTCCGGCCGGTCCGGGCGCGGACGCTCCGGTCGCACCGCGTTCTGCACCGCACTCTGCTCGGCCATCGTCGACTCCCCTTCGGGCCGCTCGGGTCAGCACTCCGGGGACAGCGTCCGGGGCCTGCCTGGAACCCGGCCGGAGCCAGCCGCGCCGTCGGCTGTCCAGCGCCGCTCGACCGCGTCCCCAGCCGGGTTGCCGACGGTGGCGATGTTCACCGAACGGAAGGAAACCCCATGGCTGGCTTCACGCTCACCGACTTCCAGCAGATCGTGGCGAAGTGCTTCGAGGGCACCGACGGCGGCGAGCTCGACGCGGCCTCGGTCGACAGCGAGTTCGGCGACCTCGGCTACGACTCCATCGTGGTCTACGAGATCGCCGTCCGGATCCAGGACGACTACGGCGTCGCCATCCCGGACGAGGACCTCGACGACCTCAAGACGCCCGCCGACTTCATCGCGTACATCGGTGCCCGCATCCCCGCCGCGAGCTGACGGAGCGACCGGAGGGCAGCTGCGGGGACGGCTGCCGACGGCAGAGGACGGAAGAGGAAAAGAGGAGAACCGACTATGAACCGTAGCGTCGCCATCACCGGCATCGGTGTGGTCGCGCCCGGCGGGATCGGCCGGAAGGCGTTCTGGGACCTGCTCGTCTCCGGGCGCACCGCCACCCGGACCATCTCGCTGTTCGACCCCGGCCGCTTCCGCTCGCGGGTGGCGGCCGAGGTGGACTTCGACCCGGCGCTGTACGGCCTGACCCCCCGGGAGGTCCGCCGGCTCGACCGGGCGGCCCAGTTCGCCGTGGTCAGCGCCCGCGAGTGCATCACCGACAGCGGACTCGAGTTCGCCGCGCTGGACCCGCACCGGGTCGGGGTCAGCGTCGGCAGCGCCGTCGGCGGCACCACCACCCTGGAACAGGAGTACCTCGTCCTCAGCGACAGCGGCCGGCAGTGGGAGGTCGACGGCGACTACGTGTCACCGCACCTGTACGACGCCTTCGTGCCCAGCTCGCTGGCGGCCGAGGTGGCCTGGACGGCAGGCGCCGAGGGCCCTGCCGCCGTGGTCTCCACGGGGTGCACCTCGGGTCTTGACTCCATCGGCTACGCCCGCGACCTGATCGCGGAGGGCAGCGCCGACGTCATGCTGGCCGGCGCGGCCGACACCCCGATCTCACCGATCGCCGTCGCCTGCTTCGACGCCGTCCGCGCCACCTCGGTGCGCAACGACGACCCGGCCCACGCCTCGCGCCCCTTCGACCGCGGCCGCGACGGGTTCGTGATCGCCGAGGGCGCCGCGATGTTCGTCCTGGAGGAGCTGGAGCACGCCCGGGCCCGGGGCGCGCACGTCTACGGGCTGGTCTCGGGGTACGCCACGCGCTGCAACGCCTACCACATGACCGGGTTGAAGAAGGACGGCCGCGAGATGGCCGAGGCCGTCAGGCACGCCCTGGCCGAGGCACGGCGGGCACCCGACGCGGTCGACTACGTCAACGCCCACGGCTCCGGCACGAAGCAGAACGACCGGCACGAGACGATGGCCTTCAAGCAGGCACTCGGCGACCACGCCTACCGGGTGCCGGTCAGCTCCATCAAGTCGATGGTCGGTCACTCGCTCGGGGCGATCGGATCGATCGAGATCGCCGCCTGCGCGCTGGCCATGGAGCACGGGGCCGTCCCGCCCACCGCCAACCTGCACGAGCGCGACCCGGAGTGCGACCTCGACTACGTGCCCAACGAGGCGCGGGAGGCCCGGTTGGACACCGTGGTGTCGGTCGGCAGCGGCTTCGGCGGCTTCCAGAGCGCGATGGTCCTGACCCGGGCGGACGCCGCATGAGCGGCGTGGACACCGGAGGCGCCGCCGCCGGGCCCGCCGTCCGCACCGGGCCCGCAGCCGGTGCCGGAGGCGCAGCCGGCACCGGCGCGGACACCGCGGTGGTCACCGGCATCGGCGTGGCCGCGCCCAACGGCCTGGGTACGGAGGCCTGGTGGGCGGCGACCCTGCGCGGCGAGAGCGGGATCCGCCCCATCACCCGCTACGACGCCACGAAGTACCCGGTGCGCCTGGCCGGGCTCATCCCGGACTTCGACGCCGCCGCCCACCTGCCGGGCCGCCTGCTGCCGCAGACCGACCGGGTCACCCGGCTGGCGGTCGCCGCCGCCGACTGGGCGCTCGCCGACTCCGGCGCCGACCCGGCCGAGCTGCCCGAGTACGGCATGAGCGTGGTGACCTCCAACGCCACCGGCGGCTTCGAGTTCACCCACCGCGAGGCGCGCAAGCTGTGGACCAAGGGCCCGCAGCACGTCAGCGTCTACGAGTCCTTCGCCTGGTTCTACGCGGCCAACACCGGTCAGATCTCCATCCGCCACGGCATGCGCGGGCCGGGAAGCGTCCTGGTGGCGGACCAGGCCGGCGGGCTCGACGCGCTCGGCCACGCCCGGCGCACCCTGCGCGGGGGGAGTTCGCTGGTGGTGAGCGGCGGGGTGGAGTCCGCGTTCGACCCGTGGGGGCTGGTGGCGCACCTGTCCGGCGGCGGGGTCTCGACGGTCGCCGACCCGACCCGCGCCTACCTGCCGTTCGACACCGGGGCCGCCGGGCACGTGCCCGGCGAGGGCGGCGCCGTGCTGATCGTGGAGAGCGCCGCGGCGGCGGCCGCGCGCGGTGCCCACCAGGTCTACGGCGAGATCGCCGGGTACGCGGCGACCTTCGACCCGGCGCCCGGGTCCGGCCGCCCGCCCGGCCTGGAACGCGCCGCCCGGCTGGCCCTGTCGGACGCCGGCCTGGCGGCCGGGGACATCGACGTGGTCTTCGCCGACGCGGCCGGCGTCCGCGAGCGCGACGACGCCGAGGCGGCGGCGATCGAGGCGCTGTTCGGCCCGTACGGGGTCCCGGTGAGCGTGCCCAAGACGCTCACCGGCCGGCTCACCGGCGGCGGCCCGCCGCTGGACACCGCCGCCGCGCTGCTGTCCGTCCGGGACGGCGTGCTGCCCGCGGCGGCGCACGTCACCCGGCCGGTGCCCGGCCACCGGCTCGACCTGGTGCGGGGCGAACCGCGCCCGCTGCGGGTCCGGGCCGCGCTGGTCCTGGCGCGCGGCCACGGCGGCTTCAACTCCGCCCTGGTGGTGCGCGCCGTGGAGCCGGGCCGCGGGGCCGCCCGGGGCACGACCCGCCCATCCGTCCGCGAGACCGCCCGGGAGGACCGGCCATGAGCCACCTGACCTTCGACGACCTCCGAGGAATCCTCGCCGAGTGCGCGGGCGAGGACGAACAGACCCGGATCGACCCCGAGGCCCTGGACCTCCCGTTCACCGACCTCGGCTACGACTCGCTGGCCCTGCTGGAGACGGCGGCGGTGATCACCCGCCGCTACGGCACCGACCTCGCCGACGACGTGATGGCGGCCGTCGAGACCCCGCGCCAGCTGCTCGACCTGGTGAACAGCGCGATGGCCGAGGCGGCCTGAGCCGTCGCGGCGGACCGGGCCGCCGGGCCGGATCCGAGAGCCCGAGAGTCCGAGAGTCCGAGAGCCCGAGTGAAGTCAGAAGTCCGAGAGAACCCGAGAGAACCCGAGAGGAGCGCGAGCATGGGAGTGCAGCAACCACCCGGCCCGGCCCTGGTCACCGGGGCGACCCGCGGCATCGGCCGGGCCGTCGCCGAGACGCTCGCCCGGCGCGGTCACCCCGTCTTCCTCGCCGCCCGGGACGCCGAACAGGTGGCCGCCACCGTCAAGGAGCTGCGCGGGCAGGGCCTGACGGCGGACGGCGCCGCCTGCGACGTGCGGTCCCGCGACGAGGTGCGGGGCTGGGTCGCGGCCGCCGTCGAGCGGTACGGCCCGGCCGAGGTGCTGGTGAACAACGCCGGCCGGGGCGGCGGCGGCGTCACCGCCGACCTTCCCGACGAGACCTGGTACGACGTCATCGACACCAACCTCAACAGCGTCTTCCTGGTCACCCGGGAGGTCCTCACCACCGGCCGGATGCGCGAGCGCGAACGCGGCCGGATCATCAGCATCGCCTCCACCGGCGGCAAGCAGGGCGTGCTCTACGGGGCGCCCTACTCGGCGTCCAAGCACGGCGTGGTCGGCTTCACCAAGGCGCTCGGCCTCGAACTCGCCAAGACCGGCATCACCGTCAACGCGGTCTGCCCCGGGTACGTCGAGACGCCGATGGCCGAGGGCGTGCGCCGGGGCTTCGCCGGCCTGTGGAACGTCACCGAGCAGGAGGTGCTGGAACGCTTCCTGGCCAAGATCCCGCTCGGCCGCTACACCGAGCCCGCCGAGGTGGCCGCCTTCGTCGGCTTCCTGGTCACCGACGAGGCGGCCCCGATCACCGCGCAGGCGCTCAACATCTGCGGCGGCCTCGGCACGTACTGACCCGCCCGCCCCGCCCGCCCCGCCCGCCCCGCCGGACGGGCCGCCCGGGCCGACGGGGCGGCCCACCACGACGGGCCGCCCCACCACGACGACGGAGGGACCCATGACCACGCCACCGACCCGCCGCACCGCCGAGCACACCGCGGACCTCCGGGCACCCGCCGACCGGGCGTTCCGGCTGATCGCCGACGTCACCCGTTGGCCGCTGCTCTTCCCGCCCTGCGTCGCCGCCGACGTGCTGGAGTCCGACCTCGACTCCGAGCGGATCCGCCTCTGGGCCCTGGTCGGCGAGGAGGTGCGCAGCTGGACCTCGCTGCGCACCCTCGACCGCGAGCGGCTGCGGATCGACTTCCGCCAGGAGACGCCGAGCCCGCCGCTCACCTGGATGGGCGGCCACTGGGAGTTCGAGCGCGGCGCGGGCGGCGAGAGCGCCACCCGGCTGGTCCTCGGCCACGAGTGGGTCACCGCCGGCGCGCCCGAGCAGGCCGACCTGATCGCCCGGGCCCTGGACGGCAACAGCGAGCAGGAGATCGGCGCCGTCCGGGTCTGGGCCGAACGGCCGGAGCCGCCGGAGGAGTTGGTCTTCTCCTTCGCGGACCGGGTCGAGACGACCGCCCCGCCCGGGGCGGTGTACGACGTCCTGCACCGCGCCGACCTGTGGCCGGACCGGCTGCCCCATGTGGACGCGGTCGAGCTGACCACGGTCCCGGCGACGCCGGTCACCGGCGGCGCGGAGGTCCAGCGGCTGTCGATGGACACCCGGGCCGAGGACGGCTCGGTGCACCGGACCCGTTCGGTGCGGCTCTGCTTCCCGCACGAGCGGATCGTCTACAAGCAGACCGCCCCGCCGGCCGGTCTGCTGGGCCACAGCGGCGAGTGGATCGTCACCCCGCACGGCGCGGGCTCCGCGGTCACCGCCGTGCACCGGGTCGCCCTCGACGCGGACGCGCTGCCCCGGCTGTTCGGCGCGGGTACCGAGCTCGCGGTGGTGCGCGAGCGGGTGCGCGCGGCGCTCGGGGGTAACAGCCTGCGCACGCTGGAGTGGGCGCGTTCGTTCCTGGCCGACGCCGACGCCGACGCCGACGCCGACGCCGACGCTGCCGTCGCTGATGCCGTCGCTGATGCCCGTGTCGCTGCCCGGGAGGTGGCCCGATGACGGAGCTGCTCGCCCCGCACGGTGCGCCGGACGCCGACCGGGTCCGCGTGCGGGAGGTCGCGGACGGGGTCTACGCCTACGTCCAGGAGCCCGGCGGCTGGTGCCTCAACAACGCCGGCGTGGTGCTCGGCGGCGGGGAGAGCCTGCTCGTCGACACGGCGGCGACCGAGCGGCGGGCCCGGCGCCTCCGCGAGGCCGTGAACGGTCTGACCGCGGCCCCGCCGCGGCTGCTGGTGCTCACCCACTTCCACGGCGATCACGTCTTCGGCTCCGCGGTGGCGGCGCCCGAGGCGGCCGTGGTCGCCCACGAGCACGCCCGCCGGGAGATGACCGAGGCCGGCCTCGGCCTCACCGGGCTCTGGCCCGATGTGGACTGGGGCCGGATCGAGGTGCGGCTGCCGCACCTGACGTACCGGGACCGTCTCACCGTGCACGTCGGCGACCGCCCCGTCGAGCTGCTGCACTTCGGGCCTGCCCACACCACCGGGGACACCCTGGTGTGGCTGCCGGAGGACGGCGTGCTGTTCGCCGGGGACGTGGTGCTCAACGGCTGCACGCCGTTCGTCCTGATGGGCTCGGTGCGCGGCACCCTGCGCACGCTGGAGCGGCTGCGCGAGCTGGCGCCCCGGACGGTGGTGCCCGGCCACGGGCCGGTCGCCGGTCCGGAGGTGCTGGACGAGACGGCCGCCTACCTGGACTGGCTGCTGCGGACGGCCGAAGCGGGCCGGGCCGCCGGGCTGAGCCCGCTGGAGACGGCCCGCGACGCCGGTCCCGGCCCGTACCCCGACTGGCTGGACGGCGAACGGGTGGTCGGCAACCTGCACCGCGCCTACGCCGAACTCGACGGCGAACCGGAGGGCGTGGCGCTGGACGTGGTGCGGATCTTCGGCGAGCTGGTGGAGTACAACGGCGGGCGACTGCCGGACTGCTACGCCTGACCCCCCACCGCGGTGCGGCCCCGGTGGGGGAGGTGCCGGTCGGTGACCCCGGTAGGAGCGGCCCCCTCGGGGGCGGACCCTGCCGGGGTCACCGTCGTGCCCGGAGGGCCGGCAGGTCGGGCTCCGTCCGGCTGCGCGACCGGGCGGCCGAGGGGCGTACCCAGGTGTCCAGGACGGCGGCGGAGAACAGGCCCAGTCCGCGGACGCGGGCCCGGGCGAGGTCGGCCGGCGTGTCGACGTCCAGCCGCAGGCCCGGTGCGGCGGCCAGCACCGGCTCCCGGGACTCGGCGGCCCGGCCGAACGACGGGACCAGGTCCGCCGCCCGCAACGCGGTCACGGCCGTGGTGCCCGCGCCGGTGTGGTCGGCGACCCGGGCCCGGCGGTGCCGGCGGGCGGCGGCCAGTGCCTCCGCCAGCTCCTCGGGCCGCAGCGTCGGCAGGTCGGCGGCGAGGACGGCCACCGGGCAGTCCGGGGCGAGCGCGGCGGCCCCGGCCAGGGCCGCCGCGTCCGGCCCGGCGCGCCGCCCCTCCGGGGTGGTCGCGGCGCCGAGCGTCCGGGCCTGCCGGGCGGCCAACGGGTCGTCGGTCACCACCAGGACGAGCCCCACGCCCGGAGTGGCCCGCACTGCACGCAGGGTGTCGAGGTAGAAGGCGTGGGCCAGTTCGGCGTGGTGGCGGCCGCTGTGCAGGGCCAGGCGCTGCTTCGCCGATCCGAAGGGCCGGACGGGCAGGACGACCGACCAGAGCAGATCGTCCTCCCCGGGGCCGCCCCGGGCACGGTAGGGCTCGGCTGTCATACCTCCGAGCGTCCCCGCCCCCTCTGGAGCCCTTCTCCAGCTCGCCTGGAGCACCTCCGGGGCTCCCTCGGGCCTCCCGTCCGGGGCCGGCGCCCGCCCCGGACGGGTCAGACCGGCCGGGCGGCCGGGCGGTGGGGGCCGGCCTCGGCGTCCAGCAGGGCGACGGCGGCGTCGAACGCGGCGCGGTCCGCAGGGGTGCCGGTCCGCCGGTGGTCGGCGAGGAGGGGGACGATCACGCTGGCGCCGGAGCGGACCGCGG
The DNA here is from genome assembly GCF_042722765.1 of Kitasatospora sp. NPDC058406. Taxonomy (NCBI): domain Bacteria; kingdom Bacillati; phylum Actinomycetota; class Actinomycetes; order Kitasatosporales; family Streptomycetaceae; genus Kitasatospora; species Kitasatospora sp. NPDC058406. Next base: position 19,279 of record NZ_JBHXKE010000010.1, on the reverse strand, counting down.
GGTGGCGGCGGGCGGGGGTGGAGAGGCTGCGGTCGGGCGCGGCGTCGAGGAGCAGCAGACCGGGCCGGGTGCCGGCCCGGTCGAGCAGGGCCGACAGGGCGGGCCACCAGCGGACCGGGAGGGCGAGTTGGTCGGCCCAGAAGCGCGGGTCGAGGGCCTCTCCGGGACGGACCGGGGCGGCGGTGCGGGCGGAGAACACGGTGGTGCGCGGCGGGCGGAGGCCGAGGTCGCCGAGCGCCGTGCCGAACCGTCGTGCCGCGGGAGCCAGGGCGGGGGAGTGGAAGGCGTGGCCGGAGCGCAGCGCGCGGACGGTGAGGCCGGCCGCGCGCAGCAGGTCGGCGGCGGCGTCGAGGGCGGCGGAGGGGCCGGCGAGGACGGTCTGCCGGGGGCCGTTGACCGCCGCGACGGCGATGCCGGGGCCGAGCCGGGGCGGCAGGTCGGTGGGGGCCGCCGCGACCGCGAGCAGGCCGCCCCGGGTATCCGGGTCGAGGTCGCCGGTGCGGGCGTCGACGAGGACGGCCAGCCGGTCGGCGGGGAGGACGTCCGCCAGGGCTGCGGCGGCCAGCTCGCCGATGCTGTGGCCGAGCAGCAGCTCGGGCGGGCCGGCGGCGGCCTCGACGGCCCGCCCGAGGGCGTGGCCGACGGCCAGCAGCAGCGGCTGGGCGGCCTCCGCCTCGTCCAGCGCGGGATTGGGCGCGGGGCTCAACCAGTTCTCGCGCAGCCGGTCGCCGCGTGCGCCGAGGGCGGTGAACAGCCGGTCGAGGTGCTCGGTGAAGACCGGCTCGGTGCCGTACAGCCCGGCGGCCATGCGTTCGCGCTGGGCGCCCTGGCCGGGCAGGAGCAGCACGGTGCGGCGGTGTTCGGTCATCGTCGTCTCCCCTGGGTGGTCCGTCGTTCGCGTCGCTCGCGTTGGTCGTTCGTCGTTCGTCCCCGGTCGTGGGGAGCGTGCGGGTGATGCCTTGACCCGGGATGGACCGGGCCTCAAGCCGGACTCCTGGCCGCGCCGGGAGGGTGAGGGCGTGACGGATGTGCTCTTCCACGACGAGTTCCGCGACGGCTTCCCTGACGGCTTCCGGGGCGGTCTTCACGACGGTCTTCACGACGGTCGCCGCGCCGGCTCCGATCCCGGGCCGGGCTGGCAGGCGCGCGGCGACGGTGTCGCCACGGTCTCGGCGGACGGCCTGCTGGTGCGCTCCGCCGGGACCGACCCGGTCACCGGCGCGCCGGCCTTCACCGCGACCTGCGACCCGGCCGCACCGGGCGGCGGCCGGGGCGACCACCTGAAGTGGACGGCCCTGGTGCGGCACACCGCAGGCTCGGGACTGCCCGGGTTCGACGTGCCGGACGGGGGCGCACTGACGGTCGGCGCGGTGCTGACGGCCCGCTTCCCGGGCACCGGACGGCACCCGTTCGGGGCGGCGGTGGCCGACCCGGCGTCAGACCTCCGGCTGGCTGCGGCCGGTCTGGTGGCCTTCGATCCGGCGAGCCGGGCGGCCTTCGACTTCCTGCTCACCGATACCCGGGTCTACGCGCTGTACGAGCGCCTGCCGGAACCGGCGGGCTCCGGCGCACCGCGTCCCGCGGCCTTCAGCCAGGCCGTGCCGGTGGCCGTCCGGACGCCGGAGTCGTGGCACCGCTGCGCCGTCCGGGTGGACCGCGGCGGTACCCGGGTGACCTGGCTGCTGGACGGCGCCGAGGTGTTCGCGGTGGACCGGATCGGCCACCGGCCGGCGGGGCGCGAACACCTGCTGCTGGACCACGGGGGCGAGCCGGGGGAGCCGGTCCGGCTCGGGCAGTTGGCGGTCGGGCTGGCGACGATGACGCTGCTGGACGGCGCCGGCCCGGACGGCCGGGGGCTGGTGCGGCTGGACGCCGCGCCGGGGCACTACTACGACGTGCGGTCCGGGGCGCCGGCGCCGCAGGCGTTCGTGGACGAGCGGAGCCGGCCGGAGAGCCGACTCTTCGGCGCCGGTGCGGTGTTGAGGGTGCGTGAGGTGACCGTCCGGGAGGCGCGTGAGGTGCGCGAGGTGCCTGCGGTGCGCGTGCGGACGGGTGTTGACAGCCGTCGGCGACCCCGTTAGCTTACATTTGCTTTCAAAGCAAACGATTGGAGCGCCCTCATGAGCTGGAACGAACGGATCATCAAAGAGTTCCGGGAGAACAACGGGAAGGTGGGGGGCATGTTCGAAGGCGCCCCGATGGTGGTCCTCACCACCGCCGGCCGCCGCACCGGCAAGCCGCACACCAACCCGGCGATCTACCTGCGGGACGGCGACCGGTACCTGGTCTTCGCCTCCAACCTCGGCAACTCGCAGCACCCCGACTGGTACCACAACCTGGTCGCCGCACCCCAGGTCACGATGGAGATCGGCACCGACGAGGGGCGCGTGAAGCCCTTCGCCACCCGCGCGGTCGTCCTGGAGGGGGAGGAGCGCGACCGGCTGTACGAGCTGCAGAGCACCCTCAGCCCGGCCTTCCGCGAGTACCAGGAAAAGACCACCCGGGTGATTCCGGTGGTCGCCCTGCACGCGCTGGACCTCTCCACGGACAGCGACCGCAACCGGATGATCGGGCGTCAGTTGATCATCCACCACAAGGAGTTGCGGGCCGAGCTGGCCGAGGTCCGCGCCGCCGTCGAGAGCGTGCTGAGCGGCGGGGAGGAGGCTCGTCCGACTCCCGACCTCACCCGGCAGCTGCACCGCCGCTGCCTCACGTTCTGCTACGGACTCCAGCTGCACCACACCCGCGAGGACGGCTCCTTCACCGCCTTCGAGCAACAGTTCCCGCACCTCGTGCCGGCCATCACCAGGCTGCGCGAGGAGCACGAGGTGGTCGAACGGAAGCTGGCCGACCTCGAAGCGGTGCTGGAGCGCGGCCTCGCGGCCGAGGGCGGCGACGTCGCCGCCCTCAGGACGGAGCTCGACCGGGTGATCGACGGTCTGGAGGCGCACTTCGCCTACGAGGAGGAGCACCTGCTGCCGGCGCTGGACGTGCCCCGTCCATCCTGACCGGGCCCCGGGCAGGCCGGGGCCCCCGAACCACGGAGCGTGCTGACATGCGCTACACGCTGCTCGGCAAGTCGGGCCTGAGGGTCTCCGAACTCGCCCTGGGCACCATGACCTTCGGAACCGACTGGAAACTGCCGCCCGAGGTCCCCGGCCGCCTGCTCGACCAGTTCGCCGACGCCGGCGGCAACCTGCTGGACACCGCCAACGAGTACGGCAACGGCACCGCCGAGTCACTGCTCGGCGAACTCCTCGCCGGCCGCCGCGACCGGTTCGTGCTGAGCACCAAGTACACGATGCAGACCCGGCCCGGAGACCTCAACTCGGCCGGGAACCACCGCAAGAACCTCGTCAACTCCCTGGAGGCCAGCCTCCGCCGGCTGCGCACCGACCACCTCGACCTGCTCTGGGTGCACGCCCGCGACACGCTGACCCCGGTGCCCGAGGTGATGCGCGCCCTGGAGGACGTCGTCCGGGCCGGAAAGGTGCTCTACGTCGGTGTCTCCGACTGGCCCGCGTGGGAGGTCGCCCAGGCCAACACCCTGGCCGAACTGCGCGGCTGGTCCGCCTTCGTCGGCCTCCAGCTGCACTACAACCTCCTCGACCGCACCGCCGAGCGTGAACTGCTGCCGATGGCCCACGCCTTCGACCTCCCGGTGCTCGCGTGGGGGCCGCTGGCCGACGGCCGGCTCACCGGCAAGTACCTGACCGGCGGCACCGGGCGGCTGGACAGCGTCGCCTGGGGCCGGGCCCGCGGCGAGGGCGACGACGTCGTCCGGGAGGTTCTGGCCGTCGCCGAGGCGGTTGGCCGCCCGCCCGCGCAGGTCGCGCTCGCCTGGCTCCGCTCGCGCCCCGGCACGGTGATCCCGCTGGTCGGCGCCACCTCGGAGGAGCAGCTGCGGCAGAACCTGGCGGCCACCGAACTCTCGCTGGACGCCGAGCAGTTGGCCGCACTGGACCGGGTCAGTGCGGTGCCGGCCGGCTTCCCGCACGCGTTCCTGCGGTTCCCCGCCATGGTCCGGCTGATCTACGGCGACCAGTGGGACCAGGTCGACGACCGGCGCACCACCGTCCGCCGGGCCGTCGCCGACGACCTCTACGGTACCGCCGCACGGTAGCGCCCGGGCGGGACCGCCGACAGACGGCCGAGGACTCCGGTTAGCCCCGGGGGCCCCGGCCGTCCGTCGTCCCCTCGGACCGGGCGGCGGTCCTCCGGGCGGCGGTCCTCCGGCCCTCCGGCACGCGGCCGGCCGACGGAAGGGGCGCCGGGCGGACGGCCAGGACGGGCGTTACCGCACGTACCGCATGTCGAACGAACGCACCTTCAGCGTCACACCCTGACCCCAGAGCCGGTTCTGCTCCAGGCTCCGGTCGTCGAGGAAGGTCTGCGGCGCCGGCGCGCCCTGCGACGGCTTGTAGTAGAAGTTCTCCTCCTTGCCGAGGCGGACCAGCCCGCGCTTGTCCCGGTCGCGCACACCGCCGGCGCCGTCCAGCAGGTTCCCGGTGCCGAGGCCGCACTGCACCGAGGTCGCCCGGACCTGCTCCGGGGTGCCGCCGTGGTCCAGCCGCAGGTACTTGCGGTCGAACGCCGGCGTCCCGATCCGGTCGGTGGACAGCACGTTCCTGCCGTTCACCAGCCAGGTGACCCGCCGGCCGCCCTGGTCGAACTTGATCTGGAGGTCGTCCGTCCGGCCCGGGGTGCGCTTGGCCACCGGGACGGAGTAGTGGTACGAGGCGTAGGTGCTGCCGGGGATCGGCAGCCGCTCGTACACCGCGTGGATCTCGCCGTTGGTGACCGTCAGGTTGGCCACCGTGTGGGTGGTGTGGTCCACCGAGATCAGCGTGGCACTGGCCAGCCGGGGATCGGTCTGCGGATCGGACACCGCCCGGCCGAACGGGTGCTGGTCGACGTAGTCCGACCGGACCGACACCTGGCTGGAGCAGACCAGCGCACCGGTGTCCGGGACGGGCACGCCGTTGGCGGAGGACTGCCGCGGCTGCGCCACCCACTTGAGGTGGTCGCCGGTGCCACCGCCGAAACCGGTGGCGTTCTGGTCGGTCGTCGCGGCGAACGCCGGCCGGCCGGTGACCGGGTTGGTCCCGGTCGGCACCACCGTGATGCCGCGCCGGCCGGCGGTGATCACACCGTCGCCCTGCGGCAGCACCGCGCCGGTCGCGGTCTTCGACGAGCCCAACTGCCAGGTCTGCGCCGAGTCGAAGCCGTCGCGGAACTCGTCGTGGAAGAGGACCTGCCCGGGCCTCCCCGCCGCACCGGCGTCCGCGACGGCTGTCCCGCCGGCCCCGGCCACGCCGGCCATCGTCATCGCGACGCCGATCGCCGCCTTCACTTTCCCGTTCATCGCGTCTCCCTGCGCATTCGACAGAGCACCACAGAGCACTTCCGAGCTTCCGAGCACCTCGGGTGGTGCGCCGCACACTCTGGCCGCGCTCCCTCGAATTCCGGTCGAACCGCCGTCTCCACGCCCGCTCGACCACTGCTCCAGCCGCCCCGGACAGGCTGCCCGAGCCCATGATGACCAGCCCCTGTCCGGAAGGAGGCGATGGCCGTGGACCAGCTCCTTGCCATCACCGAGGAAGTCGGCACCGCACTGGCCGAGCGGCGGCCGGTGGTCGCGCTCGAATCGTCGCTCGTCACCCACGCACCGTCCGTCGACGCCGCCCTCGCCATCGAGAAGGCCGTCCGGGACGGCGGCGCCGTGCCCGCCACCATCGGCATCCTGGACGGCCGGCTGCTCGTCGGCCTCGACGCCGACCAGATCGAACGGCTGCGCACCACCGCCGGCGTGCCCAAGGTCAGCGCCCGCGACATCGGCCCGGTGCTGGCCGGCGGCGGCCCCGGCGCCACCACCGTGGCCGGCACCATCGTCATCGCCGAGCGGGCCGGCATCCCGGTGTTCGCCACCGCCGGGATCGGCGGCGTCCACCGCCGCGCGCAGCAGACCTTCGACATCTCGCCGGACCTCCTCCAGTTCACCCGCACCCGGATCACCGTGGTCTGCGGCGGAGCCAAGAGCATCCTGGACGCCCGGCTCACCGCCGAGTACCTGGAGACGGCCGGCGTCCCGGTGCTCGGCCACGGCACCGACCGGCTGCCCGGCTTCTACGCGCGGGCCACCGAGGTCCCGGTCCGCCGGGTGGACGACGTCCGCCAGGCCGCCCGCGCCGTCCTGGCGCACTGGGAGGTCAACGGCGGCGGCACGGTCCTGCTCACCACCCCGGTGGCCGAGGAGGACGCGTTGGACGCCGAGGTGATCGAGACCGCCATCGTGCGGGCGCTCGCCGAGGCGGACGCGGCCGGGGTCACCGGAAACGCCGTCAGCCCCTTCCTGATGAAGGCCGTCTCCCGGGTCACCGGGGGACGCACCGCGAAGGCCGGCCGGTCCCTGCTGCTGAGCACCGCGCGGCTGGCCGGCGAGCTGTCGGTCGCCCTGTCGGCCCTGGCCGGGAACGAGCAGCAGGCGGGCACGCGGGTGGCCGCGCAGCACGCCGGCGCGCGGCCCGCGTACGAGCAGGCGGCGGGGGAGTGGCGGTGACGGCCGGCGTCCTGTTCGATCTCGACGGCACCCTCGCCGACACCCCGCAGGCCATCGCCACGCTGCTCACCGCCGTCCTCGCCGAACGCGGCGTGCACCCCGGCGCGGACGCCGTGCGCGCGACCGTCGGCCTGCCGCTGGAACCGAGCCTGGCCCGGCTGCTCGGCCGGCCGGCCGATGGCCCGGAGGTGGCCGCCGCCGCCGCCGACTACCAGCGGCGCTTCCGTGCGCACCTGACGGCCACCGGCGCGGCCCTGCGCTACCCGGGGGTGGCGACCGGGCTGCGCCGGCTCGCCGGGGCGGGGCTGCGGCTCGCGGTGGCCACCTCCAAGCCACGCGGGGCGGCCGAGAAGATCCTCGCCCTGATGGGCGTCGCCGACGCGTTCGCCGTGGTCGCCGGCCACGACAGCGTCGAGCACGGCAAGCCGCACCCGGCGATGGCCCGGTACGCGGCCGACCGGCTCGGCCTGTCCGCCGAGTCCTGCGTGGTGGTCGGCGACGGCGTCGCCGACGTGGGCATGGCGCGTGCCGCCGGGATGCGCGTCATCGGCGTCTCGTACGGCGCGGCCACCGCCGCCGAGCTGACCGCCGCGGGCGCGGAGCGGGTCGTCGACTCCTTCCCCGAGGTCGTCGACCTCCTGCTCGCCCCGGCACCACCGACCGACCGACCCGAGGAGCCGCGATGAACCCCCCCGCCCGCCCCCCCCCCACCCCCGCCGAAGCCGCCGTCCCCGCCGAGGCCGCCGAGCTCTGGCGGGACGACTTCCGCGACGGCCTCTCCGCCACCGGGCCGGACGCCCGCTGGCGGTACGTCCAGGCCACGGCCGAGCTGATCGCCGACGACGCCGACGCCACCATCACCGGGGACGGCCTGCGCCTGGTCTCCCGGGGCCGCAACGCGGCGACCGGCGAGCCGGCCTTCACCCGGACGGTGCCCAGCGAGCGCGGACAGGCCGGGGTGGTGCCCGGATTCGCCGACCATGCCAAGTGGATCGCCTATGTCAACCGCACCGCGGCCTCCGGCTTCCAGGGCTTCGAGGCCGAACCGGGCCGGGTGCTCTCCGTCTCCGCCACCGTCTCCGGCCGCACCTACGGCACCGCGGGCCACCCGTTCGGCGACGCGGTCCGCGACCCCGAGGACGACCTGAGGCTGGGCGGCGCCATGCTGAACACCATCGACCCGGAGACCTCGGTCGCCTTCGACTTCATCCTGACCAACCGTCGGCTCTACGCCTTCTACGGCCGGACCAACTTCGCCCGCCGCCACCTCGGCCCGTACGGCTCCTTCGCCTGCACCGTGCCGCTGCTGGACCGCACCCCGGACGACCGCCACCGGGTGCGGATCTCCTACGACCGGGGCGCAGGCGTGGTGCGCTGGCTGCTGGAGGACGAGGAGGTGCTGCGGGTCGACCGGATCGGTCTGCCGCTCGTCCGGGAGACGCTCACCCTCGACGAGGGCGGCGAGCTGACGGTGGTCGAACCGCGCCAGCTCAGCTTCGGGATGGGCCTGCTCAGCCTGCTGGACGGCTCCTGGCCGACCGGGCGCGGCCTGGTCCGCCTCTCCCGGGCGACCACCTACTTCCGCCCCGACGCGGGCGAGCCGCACGAGCAGACCTTCGTCGACGAGGAGAGCCGGGAGAGCAGCCGGCTCTTCGGCCAGGGCGCCGAACTGACGATCGGCGGGTACACCGTCACCGACGGGCCCGTTGGCTGACCCGGCCCGGCCGGAGTGCCGGAGGGGGCTGCGGGCGGATGCCCACAGCCCCCTCGCGGCGTTCCGTCTGCGGCACTGCGGCACTGCGGCACTGCGGCACTCCGTGGTCCCGCGTCCGGCGTCCGGTGTCGGGCAACCGGGTGGGCGGTCGCCCGACCACCGGTCGCCCGACCACCCCGTGAGGCGCGGCGACCCGCCGGTCCGCGGTACCCGCAGGCCCGCCGGGTCCGTCAGCCCGCCGCGTACGTGACGAGCTCCGCCGTCGCGAAGCGGTGGGCGGCCGGCTCCCACTGGAGGACGGCGTGGGTGGCGCCGGTGGTGGCGTCCCGCCAGAACCGCTGGAACGGCGCGTCCTCCTGCAGCGCACCGGTCCCGGCGGTCCGGGCCAGCCCGTTGACCGCGGCCAGCAGCAGCTCCACGGCGGCCGCCTGGTCGCGCTGCGCGCGGGCCCCGCTCCACTCGTCCCGGGCGCCCCGGTCGGCGTCCTCGGCGGCCCGGGCCAGCAGCAGCGCGGCCGCGTCGGTCTCGGCGGAGGCCAGGGCGAGCGCGGACTCGGCGGCGGCCGAGGGCTTCCGGCGGGCCGCGGCGGCGGACCAGGCGGACAGCGCCCCTCGCACCGCCCCCAGCACGGGTCCGGCGAAGGTCAGCCCGCTGACGTCGCGCAGCGGCACGGTGAGGGGGGCGGGCGCCTCGCCCGCCGGGCGCCCGGTCAGCAGCTCGGCGTGCCCGAAGGTGTGTCCGACGGGCACGTGCACCGGGTCCAGGACCAGCGTGTGGCTGCCCGTCCCGCGCATGCCGACGGTCCGCCAGGTCTCCTCGACCCGGTAGGCGGAGCGGGGCACCAGCAGGAAGCGCGGCTGCCGTTCGTCCGGCGCGCCGTCGGGCACCGGGACCGAACAGGCGAGCAGGGCGGCGTCGGAGGAGTCCACGCCGCTGACGTAGGACCAGCGGCCGGAGAGCCGCCAGCCGCCGTCCTCAAGGACGGCCGTCCCGGCAGGCACCAGCGCGCCGGCCACCAGGGTGTCCGGGCCGTCCGCCCAGAGCGCGCGCCGGCCCTCCTCGGGCAGGAACCCGGCCATCCTGCCGAGGGTCGAGGCGATCGACGCGCACCAGGCGGCGGACGGGTCGTGCCGGGCGAGTGCGGAGACGGCGTCGAGGCAGGTGCCGAAGCCGCCCTCGTCGCCACCCCACCGGGCGGGGACGAAGTGCCGGGCGAACCCGGCCTCCCGGACGGCCTCGACGACCTCGGCCCCGAGCCGGTACTCGCGTTCGGCCCGGTCCGCGTGCGCCGAGGCCGCCCGGCACACCTCGGTCAGATCGGAATGCTCCTTCACGGCGGCACTTCCCTCCGGTGGGACGGTGGAGAACGGTGGAGAAGCGCAGCCTCGCGGCGTCCGGTCGAGGCCGGCTGGACCGCCGGTCGGGCGGCCGGCGGGTCGGCAGGTCGACAGATCGACAGGCAGGGAGCGGGGTTCGGGTGGCCGGGGGTTCGGGCGGTCAGGTCCGGGTGGCCTCCGCGTCGGCGCCGTCCGGCCGGCCCGGCTGCGTCGTCGAGGCCGGCGGCCGGGGCTGCTGCTGCGGGGGCCGGGCGGCCATGAAGACCAGACGGCCGCCGGGCAGGATCATCGCGGCGGGGGCGGCCAGCAGGTAGAGCCCGACGACGACCAGCAGGCCGGTGGCGGCGGAGCGGATCGGCGGGTGGCCGTCGTCCAGCAGGCCGAAGTAGACGGTGCCGAGCAGCGCCACCCCGGAGGCGGTGCCGATCTGGATGGCCGTGTTGACCAGTCCGGCCGCGGCGCCCACGTGATGGCCCGGGGTCTTCGCGAGGACGGTGGCGATCAGCACGCCCGAGGCCATCGACATGCCGACGCCGCCGATCAGCAGGCCCGGGATCAGCTGCCAGGAGTGCAGTCCGGTCCCGTAGCGGACCACCGCGAGCGTGGTGAGGCCCATGCCCAGGGCGAGCACCACGCACCCGACCACCGCGAGCGGACGGCCGAGCTGGCGCAGCCTGGTGGCGAAGGGGGAGAAGAGGCCGACGCCGACGGCGGCCGGGACCATGGTCAGCGCGGTGTGCAGGGGGGTGAAGCCGACGGTGCTCTGCAGATGGACCGTCAGGATCACCGGGTAGGCGGCGCCCGCGAAGAACAGCACGGCGACGGAGAGCCCGCCGAGGGCGGCCCGCTGGCGCAGCAGTGCCGGGTCGATCAGCGCGGTGTGGCCCCGGGCGACGACCGTCCGTTCGTAGCGGCCGAAGAGCCAGAGCAGCACCGGGCAGGCCGCCATGACGGCGAAGGTCCACCACGGCCAGTCCAGGGTGCGGCCCTCGACCAGCGGGTAGAGCAGGGCGAGCACCGCGACGCCGGCGATGGCCAGGCCGCGGGCGTCGATGGTGGAGGCGTGCTCGGAGCGGGAGTCCCGGCAGAGCAGCACGGTGCCGATCAGCGCGGCGATGCCGACGGGCACGTTGACGAAGAAGATCGGCCGCCAGGTGAGGCCGAACAGGTCGGCGTCGAGCAGCAGGCCGCCGAGCAGCGGGGCGCCGACGCCGCCGATCGAGAAGGTCAGGCCGTAGACGGTGGCGGCGCGCTGCTGCTCGCCGGGCGGGAACTCGACCCGGAGCATGGCGAGCACCTGGGGCACCATCAGGGCGGCGGAGGCCCCCTGGAGGATCCGGACGGTGACCAGCATCTCGGGGTTGACGGAGAGCCCGGTGAGCAGCGAGGTGAGGGTGAAGGCGATCAGCCCGGCCTGGAAGACCTTCAGCCGGCCGTAGCGGTCTCCGAGCCGGGAGGCGGTGATCATGCCGGAGGCGAAGGCGATGGTGTAGCCGGCCATGGCCCATTCGAGCTGGGTGGAGGAGGCGTCGAGCTCGCGGCGGAGCGTGGGTAAGGCGACCTGGAGGACCGTGCCGTCGATCAGGTCCATCACGGTGGCCGCCATGGTGACCACCAGGGCCGCCCAGCGACGTGGGCTGTACTGCGGGGATGCGGGCCGGGGCTCGGGCATGGAGCGCCCCTTCCGGTACTGTGTGAGAAGCCGACAGGAGACTTTGCTTTGAAAGCAAAGCTATGGGGAGGGGTGGAGGATGTCAACGGAACAGGTGTCCGACGCCTCGTCCGCGCACGGGCTCAGCACCGACGAGGCGATCCGCGCGATGCTGCTCCTCATGCCGCGCGTGGCGGCGCGGCTCAAGCGCACGCCCGTGCCCGACCGGCTCCAGTCGATGAACCTGGCGCCCCGTCACCTGTCGATGCTGTCCTACCTGCTCTTCGACGGGCCGATGCCGGTGAACCAGCTCGCGGCGCGCCTGGAGGTCGCCCCCACCACGGTGAGCCTGATGGTCAGCGACCTCACCCGGCAGGGAGTCGTCGAACGGCTGGCCGATCCGGCCGACCGCCGTCGCACCATCGTCAGCATCACCGAGGAGCCCGCCACCCGCGAGGCCATCGAGCGCTGGCTGGCCAACGGGGCCGACGCCTGGCGCAGGGCGTTCGAGCCGCTCGCCCCCGGGGACCGGGCGCTGTTCGTCCGCACCATCGAGGCCTACGAGAACGGCGCCTCCCGCCCCCGCCCGTAGGTCCGGCACCGGCGGCCGAGTCCCGCTGGAGCGTTCTTCGAGCCCCGCACGCTCTGCTGGTCGCCGGGGCGGCACACCGCCGCCCACGGACCGCAGGGAGGCGGCATGCCGAGGAAAGTACTGGTCACCGGGGCCACCGGGACGGTCGGGAGCCATCTGGTGCGCCGTCTGCTGAAGGACGGCGCGGAGGTCCGTGCCCTCGTCCGGGATCCGGAGCGGGCCGCGGCCCTGCTGCCGGCCGGGGTGCACCTCGCCCCGGGGGACCTCACCGACCCGGCGGCGGTCCGCGCCGCGCTCGTCGGGGTCGAGCGGGCCTTCGTCCTGCTGGCCGACGACGCCGGCGCCGCGGTCGCCGAGGCGCTGCGCGACGTGCCCGGAGGCGGTCCGGAGCACCTCGTCCTGCTCTCCGCGGCGGCTCCCGCCGCCCCTGCGGCCCCCGCCGCGCAGGCTGCCGAGGCGCAGGAGGACCCGACACAGGACGCCCCGACGCAGGACGCCCCGGTGCCGGACAACCCGCTGTTCCGCAAGCACCGGCAGGGCGAGGCCGCGCTCGCGGTCACCGGCCGGCCGGTCACCGTGCTGCGGCCGGGCCCGTTCGCCTCACTCACGCGGCAGTGGATCCCCGCCGTGCGCGGCGCGGGGGTGATCGGCGCCGTCCACCCGGACCTCGCGCTTCCGGTGGTCGACCCGCGGGACATCGCCGACGTCGCCGCCGCCGTCCTCGCGGGCCCCGCCCCCGCCCCCGGACCGCTGGTCCTCTCCGGCCCGCAGGCCCTGGACACCCACGAACGGGTGCGGATCCTCGCGGAGGTGACCGGCCGTCCGCTGGCCGTCCGCAGGCTGAGCGCCGAGGCCTGGGTGCGACTGGCCGGCGACCGGCTGCCCGAGGCCTACGCCCGCGCGCTGCTCGGCGTCGAGGAGTACCTGCGCCGGGTGCCGCCGCCGCTGACGGGCACCGTCCAGGAGTACACGGGCCGCCCGGCCCGGCCGTTCCGCGCCTGGGTCGAGGACCACGCGGCCGAGTTCCTCCAGACCGTCTCCAGGACGGGTTGAGCCCGCCCGGCGAGGGTGGCCGGGACCTTCCACGAACCGTTCCTACCGAGGAGGAAGCTGGTGGAGACCACCACCCCCGTGGCGAATCCGGCCCGTACCGGGCTCTACGCCGAGGTGCAACTGTTCTACGCCCGCCAGATGCAGCACCTGGACGCGGTGCGGGCCGAGCCGTTCGCGGCGACCTTCGCGGCGGACGGCGTGTTCGACCACTCGCCGGACGCACCCGCCGTCCGCGGCCGGGCGGCGATCGCCGCCGAGGTGCGCTCCTACAACGATCGCCGGTTCGCCCAGGACCCGGTCCGGCGCCGGCACTGGTTCAACATGCTCGACGTCCGCGAGCAGCCCGACGGCAGCGTGCACACCGAGTTCTACGCCCTCGTCGTGACGACCCGGCCCGGGCAGTTCCAGCCGGTCATCGCGCCGAGCTGTGTCGTCCGCGACGTCCTGGTCCGTGAGGACGGTGAACTGCGCACCCTGGAACGGCGGGTGACCCAGGACCACGCCTCGTTCTGATCCGGGCACCCGGGCCGGGCCCACGGGCAGGGCACACGGGCGGGGCTCCCGGCCGTCACGGCCGGGAGCCCCGTCGTCACTCGGTCCGCCCGCCCCCGGGGCGTCGCCCCGGGCCGGTGCCGACGGTCGGCGCTCCCTCCCGCCTCCCGTTCGGCACCGGCGTGCGGCGCGCGTCCTCAGCCCTCGCGTGCCCGGGCCGCCGCCGCGATGACCGCGTTCTGCCCACGGTCGCGCCGGGCGGCCAGCTCCTCGTACGGCACCGCCCCGAACGACGCGTCGGCCTGCGCCAGGATGGTGTCGACGGTCTCCCGGTCCACCGGCGGCGAGCCGAGCAGCGACCAACTGCGCTCCAGGCCGCTGCCCAGGTGCTCCAGCCAGTGCCGCAGGCCGCCGGGCCCGCCGCCCAGGTGGAAGGCGTGGAACGGGCCCACCACGGCCCACCGGGAGCCGATCGAGGCGGTCACGACCTCGTCCAGCTCGTCCACCGTCACCACGCCCTCGCGCACCAGGTGGATGCTCTCCCGCAGCAGGGCCGACTGCAGCCGGTTCGCCACGAAGCCCGGCACCGCGCGGCGCAGCACGACCGGTGTCTTGCCCAGCCACCGGTAGAACTCCACCGCGGCCCCGACGATCGAGGGATCGGTGTCGCGGCCGGCCACCACCTCGACCAGCGGCACGATGTGCGGGGGGTTGAACGGGTGGCCGACCAGGACCCGGCCGGGGGTGTCGAGCCCGGCGCCCAGGTCGTCCGGCAGCAGGGTCGAGGTGGAGGAGAGCAGCAGGGCGTCCGGTGCTGCCGCCGCCGCGACCTCGGCGAACAGCCGCTGCTTGAGCGGGAGGTCCTCCGGTGCGTTCTCCTGCACCACGTCGACGCCTGCCACCGCGCCGGCGAGGTCGGGGGCGAAGACCAGCCGGGCCGCCAGCTCGTCGGGGTCGGCCGGTCCGTCGGGCAGGGAGGCCGCGTACAGCGGCAGCGCCGCCGTGACGTGGGCGCGGGCGTCGGCGCGGGTGCTGCTGATCCGCACCTCCAGCCCGCGTGCGGCGAACAGGGCGATCCAGCCCAGCGCGATCGTGCCGGTGCCGATCACCGCCGCGCTGCGGTAGGTCGTCGGACGTGCGGTCACCGCGCCACCTCCAGGGCGAATTCGGGCAGTTCCGGGTGGGCCGGCTCGGGGGAGCCGCCGAGGACCAGCTGGTGCAGCCGCTGCACCCGGCGGGAGGGCTCGACCCCCAGTTCGCCGACCAGCGCGCCGCGCAGCCGCTGGTACGTCTCCAGGGCCCGCCAGGTGTGGCCGGAGCGGTAGTAGGCGACCATCAGCTGGGCGGAGAAGTTCTCGTGCAACGGGTGACGGGCCGTCAGCATCCGCAGTTCGCCGAGGATCTCGGCGTGCCGTCCGAGCCTCAGGTCCGCCTCCACGCGCAGTTCCATCGCCCGGGTGCGGGCCTCGTCCATGCCCAGGACCTCGGTCTCCAGCACGGGCCCGACCGGGACGTCGGCCAGCGCCGGGCCGCGCCAGAGCCGCAGCGCCCGGCCGAGCGCGTCGGCGGCCCGGTGGGCGTCCCCGGCGTCGAGGGCCGCGCTGCCCTCGGCGGTCAGCCGGTGGAAGGTCCGTAGGTCGGAGTCGTGCACGGCGCCGGTCAGCTGGTAGCCGCCGAGGCGGGTGGCGAGCACCTCCTTGGCCGTCTGCGGCGTGCCGGCCGGCAGCGCGGCCGCGATCCGCCGGCGGAGCTGGAGGACGTAGGTCTGTAACGTCGTCTGGGCGCTCCTCGGTATTCGGGCCCCCCAGGCCTCCTCCATCAGTGTGGGGACCTGGACCAGCCGGCCCGCCCGAAGTGCGAGCAGCGCGAGCAATTGTCGCGGCTTTCCGGCACTCGGCACGATGAAGTTTCCGTCGATTCGTATTTCCAGCGGCCCCAGAACACTGATGTCCATACGTGCGCCTCCATGGAAATCTCGGTTTCCTCGAGTGTGGCACGAGGAACTGAGGGAGCCCTAGTGATGATCTCACGGGCGGTCTGTGAATTTCTCATACCGGGGCCGTGCACGCACCGTCAGATCATGCCCGATTCCCGGGCAATCCGGACGGCGTCGACCCGGTTGCGGGCGTCCAGCTTCTGGACGACCGCGGTCAGGTAGTTGCGGACCGTTCCCACCGACAGGTGGAGCTGGCGCGCGATCTGCCGGACGTCGTCGCCCTCGGCGGCCAGTCGCAGCACCTCGACCTCGCGCGGGGTGAGCAGTCCGTCCACCGGAGTGGAGAAGCTCAGTGCGAGCTGCGGATCGACCACCCGCTCGCCGGTCATCGTCCGGCGGACCGCGGCGAACAGCTCGCTCGGCGGTGCGTCCTTCAGGAGCAGCCCCGTGCCCGGCAGCGCGAGCGCCCGCCGCAACACGGTCGGATGGCTCAGGCTGGTGAGCAGCAGCACCCGGCAGTCGGGTACGTACGACCGCAGCTGCGCGGCGGCGGTGAGGCCGTCCTGCCCCGGCAGGTTGATGTCCAGGATCGCCAGGTCGGGCCGGACCTCCAGCGCGGCCGGCACCACGGCGTCGCCGCTGCCGACCTCGGCGACCACCTTGACGTCAGGTTCGAGTTCGAGCAGCGCCACCAGTGCGCCGCGTACCATCCGTACATCTTCGGCGATGAGCAGCCGGATCACCGAGTCCCCCTTTCCCCGTTCGCAGCCGTCCCTCGGTGTGACGGTGCGTCAGGTGAATTGTAGGGCCGCCCAGCGAGCCTCAAGGGCTTTTCCAGCGTCGATTGTGAGGATCGCCTCGCCCGCATCGTGGACGCGAAATGGAGAACCGAAGTGGTGAACGCGAGGAAACGCCCAATACGCGTCGCCGGCACGGGGCACAGCGGAATACAGGGGGTCGGTGGCTACCGGCCCCGCCGCCGCGTCGACAATGCCGAGCTCTGCCGGAGCATCGACTCCACCCCCGAGTGGATCGAGACCCGCAGCGGAATTCGCCGGCGCGGATTCGCGGGCCCCGACGAGACGCTGCCGGTGATGGCCGTCGCGGCCGCCCGGCAGGCCCTCGACCGGGCCGGGGCGCGCCCCGCCGATCTCGACCTCGTCCTGGTGGCGAGCATGTCCAACCTGGTCCAGACCCCGGCGCTGGCCGCCGTGGTGGCCCACCGGCTGGGCGCCGGCGGCGCCGCCGCGTTCGACCTGTCGGCGGCCTGCGCAGGCTTCTGCCACGCCCTCGCGGTGGCCTCCGACACGGTGCGGACCGGCGGCGCCCGGCGGGTGCTGGTGATCGGGGCGGAGCGGATGACCGACATCGTCGAGCCGACCGACCGCACGAGCGCCCTGCTCTTCGCGGACGGCGCCGGCGCCGTCGTGGTCGGCGCGGCCCGTTACCCCGGCATCGGCCCGGTGGTCCGGCGCTCCGACGGCGCGTACGCCGACGCCCTGCGGATGACCGCGCCGTGGGCCGGTGACGAACGGCCCTGGATGCGGATGGACGGCCGCCGGGTGTTCCGCTGGGCGATGGAGGAGGTGGCGCCGGCCGCGCTGGCGGCCCTCGACGCGGCCGGCCAGTCGGTCGCGGACCTCGGCGCCTTCGTCCCGCACCAGGCCAACCTCCGGATGACCGAGTTGATGGTCGAGCGCCTCGGCCTGACCGCCGCGACCACCGTCGCCCGCGACGTCGTCGAGACCGGCAACACCTCCGCCGCCTCGATCCCGCTCGCGCTGGAGGCGCTGCTCGGCGAGGGCACGGCGGCGAGCGGGGACACTGCGCTGCTGGTCGGCTTCGGGGCCGGTCTCAACTACGCGGCGCAGACGGTGGTGCTGCCGTGACCGGCCGGACGGTGACCCGCGACGACCTCCGCGCCGCGATGGCCCGGACCGCCGCCGGCGTGGTGGTGGTGACGACCCGGGGGAGCGACGGCGCCCCGCAGGGCCTCACCGCGACCTCGTTCTGCTCGGTCTCGCTGGAACCGGCCCTGATCCTGGTCTGCGTGGCCGAGACGGCCGGTGCCTACAAGGCGCTCGCCGGCTGCGAGGAGTTCGCGGTGAGCGTGCTCCGCCGGGAGCAGTCCGCCGTGGCGACCCGGTTCGCCACCCGCGGGGCCGAGAAGTTCCGCGCGGCGGACACCGAGCCGACGCCCCGGGACCTGCCGGCCGTGGCCGACGCCCTCTGCCAGCTCGACTGCGCGGTGTACGACCGGCACCCCGCCGGCGACCACCTGATCCTGGTCGGCGAGGTCACCGCCGTCCGGCTCGCGGACGGCGGTGACCCGCTGGTCTACGCGGACCGGTCGTACCGGACGCTCAGTTCCTGAAGCGGGGTCACCGTCATGGCGGTCGCCGACTGGAGGGCCTCGATCGCCAGCACGGCGGCGCCCATGGCCTGCACGGTGGTCAGGCAGGGCACCGAGCGGGCGACGGCGGCGGTGCGGATCTCGTAGCCGTCGAGGCGGCCGCCGGTGCCGTACGGGGTGTTGACGACGAGGTCGATCTCGCCGTCGTGGATCAGCCGGACGACGGTCCGCTCGCCGTTCGGGCCCTCGCCCTCGTCGTGCTTGCGCACCACGGTCGCGGGGATGCCGGCATGCTGGAGCACCTCGGCGGTGCCGGCGGTGGCGAGCAGGTCGAACCCGAGGCCGACGAGGGCGAGGGCGGGCAGCACGATGTCCCGCTTGTCGCGGTCCGCCACGGACAGCACGGCCCTCCCCTTGGTGGGGAGGGCGCCGTAGGCGCCGGTCTGGGATTTGGCGTAGGCGGTGCCGAAGACCTTGTCGATGCCCATGACCTCGCCGGTGGAGCGCATCTCCGGGCCGAGGACGGTGTCGACGCCGCGGCCGTGGACGTCACGGAACCGGCTCCAGGGCATCACCGCCTCCTTGACCGCGATCGGCGCGTCCGCGGGCAGCGTGCCCCCGTCGCCCTCCGCCGGGAGCAGCCCCTCAGCGCGTAGTTCGGCGACGGTGGCGCCCAGGGAGATGCGGGCGGCGGCCTTGGCGAGCGGGACGGCCGTGGCCTTGGAGGTGAACGGCACGGTGCGCGAGGCGCGGGGGTTGGCCTCCAGGACGTAGAGGATGTCGCCGGACAGGGCGAACTGGATGTTGATCAGTCCGCGGACGCCCACGCCGCGGGCGATCGCCTCGGTCGAGGTCCGCAGGCGCTTGATGTCGTGGCCGCCGAGGGTGATCGGGGGCAGCGCGCAGGCGGAGTCGCCGGAGTGGATGCCGGCTTCCTCGATGTGTTCCATGACGCCGCCGAGGTAGAGCTCGGTGCCGTCGTAGAGGGCGTCGACGTCGATCTCGACGGCGTCGTCGAGGAAGCGGTCGATGAGGACGGGGTGTTCGGAGACGAGACCGGCGTGGCGTTCCAGGTAGGAGGCGAGGGAGGTCTCGTCGTAGACGATCTCCATGCCGCGTCCGCCCAGCACGTAGGAGGGACGGGCCAGGACCGGGTAGCCGATCTCGTCGGCGATGGCCTTCGCGTCCTCGAAGGAGAACGCGGTGCCGTGCTTGGGGGCGGGCAGGCCCGCCTCGCGCAGGACCCGGCCGAAGGCGCCGCGCTCCTCCGCGAGGTCGATCGCCTCGGGCTGGGTGCCGGCGATGGGCACGCCGTTGTCCTTCAGGGCCTGGGCCAGGCCCAGCGGCGTCTGGCCGCCGAGCTGGACGATCACCCCGGCCAGCGGTCCGGCCTGCCGCTCGGCGTGGACGATCTCCAGGACGTCCTCCAGGGTGAGCGGCTCGAAGTAGAGCCGGTCGGAGGTGTCGTAGTCCGTGGAGACGGTCTCCGGGTTGCAGTTGACCATCACCGTCTCGTACCCGGCGTCCGACAGCGCGAAGGAGGCGTGCACGCAGGAGTAGTCGAACTCGATGCCCTGACCGATCCGGTTCGG
>NZ_JBHXKE010000009.1:40636-72678 GCF_042722765.1 Kitasatospora sp. NPDC058406 | reverse complement strand
GGGCCGGACCGGCGTGTTCCCGGTCCGGCCCGTCGCCGCCGCCTCAGAGGCGGGTGTCGGTGTCCATCGTCATCTCCTGCAGCTTCTTCGCGAGCCGCGCGAGGAACCGCCGGGTGGCCCACTTGCTGGCGTGCACCGTCAGGTGCGTCAGCCCAGCGAGCGATCCGAAGAGGACCGAGTGCTGAGCGGCGCGAGAGGCCGTGCTTCCCGGCGTGTAGTGCTCGATCACTGCGCCCCCGAGGGCCGCCAGGCAGAGGCTGGCGTAACTCACGGTGACCTGATGGTGGCGGATCATCCGGAGAACCTTCACGTATGCACCTTTCCTCCATTGCGGTGGAGCGCCCGGCCGTGTGGCGGGGCGCTCCCTGGGTCGACGGGTCGCCGGGGCATCGGTTTCGCCGTCGATGCCGACTCTAGAGGTGATCACCGACGTCGGCGCAAGGGCTGGGGGTGTGGAATAGGTCACACAAGCAGAACTAGCGCCGTACCACTAGATGTGGTAGGCGCTGTTGATCTTGAGTTCTGGGTCCGACCGCTGAGATGAATCCGTTTGCCCCGGCGACCAACAGTCAGACCAGAGTCGATGGGCAATGGAGGAAGCCCACGACTCGCAGCGCCACATGACATAGAAAGCACTGTCAAGGAGCGTTGCTGAAGAGCATAAGAGCAAGTCGCACGTTCTAGCAAGATGGAACCATCTCTGATTCACACCTGACAGCCTCCTGACCAGGCAGGATGCCCATCGAAGCCAGCTTCGCACTGTCGGCCAGTCGCGCCCAGGGGTCGATGGCCTGGCAGCATCCGAAGGCTAACCGCACCTGTCGTGACCTGCAGTTTCTCCAGATTTGCGTGCTGCTGGGCGTCAGTGCGAGGCCGCTTCGAGGAGGTTTTTCGCAAGCACCGAATCAGCCGCTGCTGCAACCAGCGAAAGACATGCCACCAATCGAGCGACTCCAGGCGACTCGCACCAGCTCTGACCTGCGATGTTCTGTCAGACACGACGAGCCTCCAACCTGCGGCTCCAGGTCGACGAGGTGTTTCTCAGCGAAGCATAGGTTGGAGCCGGCGCCTTCGAGGCGTTCCTGGAGGGTCCAGCGCTCGTGGGTGCGCTGCTGGACACGGTGCTTGAGGGGTGGTTTTCAGCAGCAATGCGTCGCGTAGGCGTCCGGGACGTGCTTGGTCGTGCCGTCGTCGTCAGCCGGGGCAGTGGGGGGATCACAGCCCGATCCAGCGCGCCAGCCCGTTGACGATCAGGCCCCCGACGGCAGCCATAGCGCCGGAGAGCGCCGCGAGGCCGGCCGTCCGGACTGTCGAGCGTCGATCGGAGCGTTGCGGCTGTCCCCGGCGAGCAGGGACGGCGTGAGAGCGGCGCTTGGGCCGGGTCCTGCTGATGGTTACCCCTCCTGGGCAACGACGCGAGACACACCTCGGACGAAGGCGTGCCGCAGGGCCTCAGCGACCCAGCAGTTCCAGTCTGGAGCCACCCAAACGCGGTAGGGAAAGGACGTTTCTGCTGGTCAGGGCTGGTCTAGTGGTGGTTTCTGCGAGTCTTCACGAGCTATCGCATTGTCATCACGGGTCTCTGGTGGTCGTCGATAGGCTCAGGTGGTCACGAGCTGGGGAGGGACACGTGGCGAAGATCTTGCGGATGCCGTCCGAGCGCGACCTGCCGCCGGGAGCGCGACGCACCTTCGTGGACGAGCTGTGGGACTACTACCGCCAAGCAGGGCGCCCGACGCTTCAGGAGATCGCCGACGCAATATCAGCCGACTACGACGCCTTCACCGCGAGCAAGGAGACCATCCGCCGGACCATGCTCGGCAAGACGGTGCCAATCAACGGGGACGTCGCCGACGCCATCTTCGAGGTGTTCTGCAAACGCTCCAAGACCGATCCGGACGAGGATCGGTGGCCGCAATCGATCGACGACGTGGAGCCGCGCCGGAGCTGGTGGCGTCATTTGTGGTCGCTGGCACTGGAAGAGGAACCACCTATGCCTGTTGATCCGGGAAGCACCAGCGGCTTTGGAAGCGGGGGCGGGTGGGGGGTGCCCACCACCCGCCCATCAGCGACCGCGGAGGAGCCCCCGTTCTGACCTGCCCGGTTATGCCCCCTCAAACGGGATATAACCGGGCGAAATGTCCAAAGGTTGCGACAGATATGTCAGCAGTGCTGACCTTTCCGCGCTCGGCTCAGCCCGCCGCGATGGCATTCATCCTGCTCTTCACCGACTTCTAGACCACCGTCAACCTGATCGGCAACGGCATCTCAGCAGTGGCGGGCCTCCAGAAGGTCGGCTTCGAGCGCCGCGATGCGCTTGTCGGCGAAGCGGAGGTTCGAGCGGGCGCCTTCGAGTCGCTCCTGGAGGGTCCGGTGCTCGCGGGTGAGCTGATGGACACGGTGTTTGAGGGTGGTGTTCTCGGTGGTCAGGGACTGAAGGGACTCACCCGGGACCATCTGGTCGAAGTCGCGGATCTGGCCCATGAGCTCGCCGATCCGCCGCCGCTGGGACAGGACTTCCTTCTGAGTGCGGCCGAGTTCGGCCTCGGCGTTCAGCGCGCGTTCGCGCCAGGTGGCCTCGATCTGGTCGTGCTGCTGCTGGGCCTGGCGGTCGTGGCGGCTGCGGCTGTCGGTGACGGCGTTCGCCACGAGCGCGCGGGCCTCGGTGTTCTCGTAGAGGAACGTGGCGGAGACGCAGGCGCGCTGGGCGATGCCCCGGACAGTGGGACGGCCGCGTTCGCGGCGAAGCTGGCTGATCGCCGAAGCGACCCGAGTCAGCTTCTCCTCGGTCTGACGGCGGCGGGCGGCGATGGCCGCCGCGGTCGGGCCGGGGACGACGTCGACGGTCACCACGCCTCGTCCCCCTTCTCCGGGGGCTCGGCCGGGTTGGACGCGGTGGGCCGGACCGTTCCGGGAATGTCTTCGACGGGCGGACCGTCCGGCCGATGAATGTAGAGCTCGGTGACCGCCAAGGAGACATGGCCGAGCTGGCGTCTGACGAGTACGAGGCCCTCATGGCTTTGTGGCAGATCGGCGGTCGGCTGGTGGCTCGCGTCGAAGTTCATGACATCTCCTTGCTCGGATCCGCTTCGGCGTCGGCCTCGTCGTCGAGGCTGTCGTGGTTCTCATGACTGGCGAGTTCTTGGGCTCAGAAGGCCGTGTTCCAGACCCGTCCGAAGTAGTCCTGCGGCCGGCGGAGGTCGAGGGCGAGGGCCTCGTCCAGAAGTCCGACGGCGGCCAGAGCCTTTTCCAGGCCGTCGATGGCGCGGGCGGTGGGTTCGAACACCTCGTGCAGGAAGTCGGCGGTGGCCGGGTCGGGGGCGCGTTCGGCGAGCATGCGCCACTGCTCGCGCTTGCGGTGCCAGTAGACGAGGTCCGCGCCCGACAGGACGAACTTGTCGCAGTTGTGGCAGTTCAGGTTCCAGGGACAGGCGTCGCCGTTGACAACGGGCTGGAAGGTGCAGAACCCGCCCTCGGCCGGGGTGGAGCGGCGGGTGAGGTCGATCGCGAGGGCCTCGGCCTCCGCTCGGGTCATCGGCTCGGTGCCGGACAGGACCAAGCCCGGCTCCGCCGCGCCCGGTCCCGCGACCCAGAGGGCGGTGAGGGCCTGTTCCAGGCGGGGATCGGTGTTGGCGAGGTGGACGTAGTGCTCGGCCATCTGTTCGGATACCTGGCCGAGGTAGCGCTTGACGTGGGAGAGGTTCGCGCCGGCCTTGAGGAGGTTGGTGGCCAGGGTGTGGCGGGCCTGGTGGGGCACCGCCCGGCCGATGTCCAGGCCGATGATCCACTCGCGGAAGTAGCGGTGGAACCAGCTGTAGGTCAGGCCCTTGAGCATGTTCCTGTTCGCGTGGCGGCGGGGGAACAGGGCCAGCTTGAGGCGTTCCTCGGCGGTGGGCGGGCGTCCGTTGCGCTGGACGAACAGGGCGATGGTCTTGGCCTGGCGGTGTTCGAGTCGCTGGTAGAGGCGTTCGGGGATGCGGATGCCCTCGTCGAGGTTGCCGACCTTGGTCTGGTCGTGCCAGAACATCGGCAGGTCGCCGTGGCGGCCGATGCACTCCAGGCGGACCTCCAGAACCTCGCGGCAGCGTCGGCCGGTCAGGACCAGGGCCTCCCAGGCGTCCCTCATGCCGCGGTCGTTGGGGTCGCGTCGTTCCAGGTCGGCGAGGTTGGCCTCGGTGGCCAGGGCCTTGGCGACGCGGTCGTTGAAGGGACGGCGGCGCCGGGTGGGGACCTTGCCGTAGGGCAGGGTGACGACGAAGGCGCGGTGCAGTCCGAGCGTCTCGGTCGCGCCGGCGTCCAGAGCCTCGCGCAGGACGCGGCGGGCGCCGTTGAAGGCCCGGGCCATTGTGCCCTTGGTGACGTTGGTGTCCCTGCGGCGGTCGCCGTGGCCGGTGGCGACCGGGGCCAGCGAGCGCAGGTTGTGCTCGGCCCGGCGGCGCTGGTCGGCGACGAAGCCGGTCATCGCCTCGGCCGTCAGCAGGGCGGGCTCGTGGCCGCCGGCCGGGGCCTGGGCTTCGAGGTAGGCCGACAGTTCGATGCAGCCGCGGCGCGCGACATCGATCGGGTTGCGGCTTCGCGGAGGATCGACGGTCAGGCGGCGGGCGATGTAGTCCCAGAGCAGGTCGCGCAGCCAGCGCTGGGAGACGTCGACCAGGTCGATGCGCTTCTCCCGGTCGGTGAAGCGGACGCCGAAGTGGTCGGTCTCGATGAAGCCGACGTCCTTGCTGTCCTCGCGGGTGAAGTAGACCAGCCGCAGGTGCTTGAGCATCGCCTTGGCGATCTTCCTGGGGTGCATCGAGCACGCGTCGAGGTCGAGGTCGACCAGCGAGTCGGCCTGCTGGCGGCGGCAGTGGTCGATCAGGTACTGCACCCAGGCCAGAGCCCAGATCGCGCCCGCCGGCCCCTGGGTGTGAGCGAACAGGGACCACTGGATCTCCGCCTTGACCAGCGGTTTCAGCCCCACCAGGGACAGCTTGCCGTTCATCCGGTTGACCACTCCGGTCTCCCGGCACCACCGGTCGAACCGGGCCCGGTCCTCGTAGGTGACCACCATCAGCCCGTCCTGGCTCTGATCGGCCATCCACCGGCCGGCCGCTTGCGCGCCGCCGGGCTTCCCGTCGTGCCGGTAGCGGGAAAGATGCCGCGAACACAGGCCCAGCGGGTGGTAGGCGGGCTCGCAGCAGGGCAGGACGCGGCAGCTCCCGAACGCCGGGTAGGGCCTCTGCCGCGAGAGCCAGAGGTCGAAGTCGTCCCCCGCCCGGCGCCTGGTGTTCCACAGGTTCTGGTGGCTCAAGCACAACCGCGTCCTGCCGGTGGCCGGGTTGTCCGGGCAGATTAGGCAGGACGGCGCGGTGTGCCAGGCCTTCACCCGCAGGGGAACGGCCGCGCGGACGAAGTCGGCCCTCGTCCCGCCGTCCCGCATCACCTCCGCCCACTGCTGATTGTGTTCCTTGCAGAGGTCGTTGCCCGGGTTCTGGGCCCGTTCGCAGTCCGCCACCCCGCACATCCACCGGTAGGTGGGGTGATCGCCGGGAACCGCGATGACGTCGGTGCGAAAGAGCGGATCGAAGGACGGGGCCGCGATCAGCGCGGTCAGCACCTCCAAGCGGTCGCGCTGGGTGCGGGTCGGACCGGTGCCGACGCCCGGCAGAAGCTGGAGCTGGACGGTCACCCCTCCTCACCCCAGACCGTGTTCAGGGCCGCCTGGAACTCCGGGGAGTGCAGGTCCGGGTGCCCGTAGACCTCGTCGACCATCCGGGCCGAGGCCCAGTTGCCAGCGGCCTTGGCGACCAGCGGGTCGCCATCGCTGGCATCCAGCACGTCGTTGGTGAACTGGTGCCGGAACGCCTTGGGCGTGATCCGGCCGGGCAGCTCGGCGCGGGCACCAGCCCGACGCAGCATCCCGCGCGCGCGGCCCCGGCCGACCAGGGCAACCCGCGCTGCGGCCCCGCAAGCTGGACCATCAGCATGCCGTGCCGGCCCGCGCAGGCCGCGTACTCGGTGGTCGTGTAGGCGAAGTAGCTGCTGACCATCGCGGGGCTGGCCCGGTAGATCTCCCCGCCGGTGATCACCCCGTCCACCATCTGCCAGTCCGGCTTGATCTTGGCCGCCGCCCGGTTCGGGTTGCCCTGGCGGTGGCAGCCATGGACGTGCGGGCTCCGGCACTCGCCGCAGGCCGCGTTCTCCCGCAAGTGCAGGTCCATCAGATGCAGTCCGGTCAGCCCGCCGATCCGCATGCTCGTGTCGGACAGCCAGGTCACCACCATCCGGTCACGTGCGGTGTTCACCACGGTCATCAGTTCCGGCCGGGCGTCCTCGGGCAGCATCTTCGGGTGCCGCCGCCGTCCCGAGCGACGAGGCGGTGCCAGCGGATTGGCCGGCATAGTCGTCTTCAGATGCCCAAGCAGAGCCCGATCCCGGTCCGCCCGGGTCGGCAGCCGTGTCGCTGCCAGCGCAGAGCCCAGTTCCTCGTTGACACCCCCCACCGCGCAGGCGTGGACGTAGAAGCCCTTCACGCACGCGGCCAGCACCTTCAATGCCGATGTCCCCAGCGGGCGCTTGGGAGGCAGGCGCCAGACCAACCCGAACGGCATCGAGACCCGCGAGCCCATCGCCCCCATGTACCGGTGGAGATCGAGGATCTTGACCGACTCGGTCGTCAGCCCTTCCCGAAACCGCCACCGCAGATGATCGACCAGGCAGAACGCGTACGTCCGCTGAGTGCCCCGGCCGTCGTACCCGCGCAGGAAGTCATCCACCTCCTCGACCACCGACCCGTCCGGCCAGAGCACGGTGTACGAGAACCCGCCGCCCGCCCGGGGAATCTCCTGGACCCTCAGGTCCTCCAGCACCATCCCGCTTCGCATCCCGCCTCCGCAGCCTGTCCGACGTACGTGCCGGATGATCCCGAGATGACTGGTAAAAGATGCCAGGACGACCCACAGATTCGCGCTGACGTACCACCAGGTCGCCCCGTCGGTGACCGGTAAAGTCGACGACGATGAGGTCGGCTTCGAGAGGGTCGTGGGCGTCGAAGAGGCTGACCGGGCCGTCGTTGTCGTGGCGCGGTTTGCCGATGAGGCGGTGGATGGTGGTGGCGGTGCGGCCGGTGAGTTCGGCCAGGCGCTTGGCCGCGCGGCCGGTGGGGGCGGCGAGGGCGACCCGGCCGCCGGCCGCTTCGACGACGTCGACGACGGTGCGCACGGTGAACGATTTCCCGCAGCCCGGTCCGCCTGTCAGGACCGACACCGGTTCGCCGAGGGCCATCCTGACTGCGGCCTCCTGCGCCGGTGCGAGCCGAAGGTCACGGGCATCGAATGGGAGTGGTGCGGTGTGCCACTGTTCCAGCCGTGCCAGGCGCGTGCCGGTGGCGCGCAGGCGGGCGAGGCGGGAGGCGACGGAGGTTTCTGCGGCGAGCAGGTGCGGGGCGAAGACGGCCGGGCGGTAGTGGTCCCCGTGGGGCACGGGCTGGACGATGACGCGGTGTTCGGCGCGCAGGGCGTCGAGTTGGGCGGGCAGCAGGCCCGCCAGGGTGTCGTCGCCGAGGTTCTTGGTGGTGCGGGCGCAGAGCTGGCGTTCGTAGAGGAAGCAGTGGCCTTCTTTGAGGGCGGCTTCGTCGAGGGTGTGGAGGAGTGCGGCCTGGAGGCGGTGGGGGGATCGTTCGGGCAGTCCGAGCCAGAGGGCGAGTCTGTCGGCGAGTTTGAACCCGATGCGGTAGACCTCGGTGAGCCGGTAGGGGGTGTCCTGGATGATCTCCAGCACGTCCGCGACGTCGTGGGCCTCCTGGCGTTCGACGCGGAAGTGGCGGGCGATACGGGGTGCGTGGGTGGCGGAGATGCCGGCGCTCTGGAGAAGGATCATCAGCTGGCGGATCTCCTGGTGGAGTTGCCAGGAGGCGATGATCTCGGCGCAGCGGGCCGGGCCGATGAGATGGACTTCCCGGAGTCGGTCGGGGGTGGTGTCGATGACGTGGAGGGTGTCCTCCTTGAATTCGTCGACGATGGCGTCGGCGAGTTTGGGGCCGATGCCTTTGACGAGTCCGCAGGCCAGGTATTTGCGGATGGCGTGGAGGGTTGCGGGTTCGGTGTAGTGGCAGTCGTGGGCGTCGAACTGTGGCCCGTGGGTCGGGTGTTGGGTGGTCTTGCCGGTGAGGTGGAGGGTTTCGCCAGGTTGGACGCCGAGGAGTGCTTCGCCTGTGGCGGTGATGGTGGCGCCGTCCTCGAGGCCGAGCCGCAGGGTGGTGCAGCCGTTGGTGCTGACGTACAGGATCCGTTCGACGATGCCGCTCACCGTCTCCTGCTGGTCGTTCATCGGTGGTGCTTCCTCTGCGGGGCGGGCGTGGTGGTGGCTTGTTCCGCAGGACGTTAGCGGTGTCGGAGTGCGCACGGCGTGCTTTCGTGATGGTGGCCGGGGGGGCGTCGGTCCTGGTGCGGTCCCTGCGGGCGTGGCTCGGCGGGGCGCGGGTCAGCCGGAGAGTTCGTGCCGGGCGCGGGCGGCCTGGAGCTGGGCCGCGCAGCGGGCGGTGCGGCCGGGTGGGAAGTCGGTTTCAGTGAGCCATTGGCCGTGGTCGGCGGAGGGTGTGGGGACGAGCCAGACGGGGGTGTTGAGAAGGAGGGCTTTCAGGCAGGTGTCGCCTGTTTCGCCGATGGGGTCGAAGTCTTCGTGGAAGGCGACGACGAGGCCGGGTTCTTCGTCGAGGAGCATGTGGAGGTGGCGTTCGGCGGTGGTGGTGTGCCAGGTGTGGGGGCGGCGGGCGCGGTCGGCGTCCCATGCCGTGGGGTAGCAGCGGTGGCGCCAGGCGGGCAGGGCGTGTTGGGTGCACCATCGGTGGGCCGCGCGGTCGGCGCCGGTGGCGGCTCCTTCGATGATGACGAGGTGGGTGTCGTGGCGGGTGGCGAGGCGGTCGAGGACGGTGTGGATGGTGTCGGGCCAGGGCCAGCGGCGGCTTCCGCACACGAGGACGCGGGAGTCATGCATCGGTGCCTCGGCCGTGGTGCGTGCCGGGCAGTGCGGGGTGGATGTGCCGGTGGTGGGCGACGGGGTCGAGGAGTTCCCACTGCGGGGGAAGGTGGTCGGCCGCGTGGCCGGTGCGGTGCAGGGTGCAGTGCTGGTGGCGCCAGCGGACCTGTTCGCCGTGGGGCAGGTCGCCGAGGTGGTAGACGGTCATGACGGCGGTGCTGTCGTGGCGGGGCAGGAGGGTCCATCGGCCGGTGGGGGTGGGGGCGTCGACGGGGTGGTGGCAGCGGCGTCGGCGTCGGGTGCGGGCGACGCAGCGGATGGTGTGCACGGGGCCGGGGGCGAGGTAGTCGGTGTGGAGGAGGTGGACGACGGGGCGGGCGGGTGCGGTGTTCGCCGGGTGCGGGGCGCCGTCCGTGCCGGGTGGGGGTAGCAGGCCCAGGTCGATCAGGCTGCGTGTGCGGAGGGCGAGGGTGCGGCGGAGCCCGTCGAGGGTGTCCGCCGGGAGGTGGGGGCCGGTGGCGGGACACAGGTCGGGGTGGGGGATGCGGCACCAGGGCGAGTCGGAGCCGGCGGGGTAGGCGATGCCGTGGGCGATGTACCAGCGCAGGGACGGGGGTACGCGGGCGGCGGACAGTTCCGCGGGGTGCAGGGGGATGTGGCCGCCGTCGACGCGGTAGCACCATTCGACGGCGTTGCCGCAGTGGCGGCAGGTGTCCATGAGCGCCGAGCGCAGGGCCTTGGTAGGGCTGTTCGGGTCGATACGCAGGGCTCTGCTGGTCTGCGGTCCGCGACGGGAGCCGTCCCAGCGGAGTCCGGGCGGGAAGGAGCGTGATGTCATGCGCGTGAAGATCACACGTGTCCTGCCGTGTTGCGGCGGCGGACGGCGCCGAGGTCATCCGATGGTGGGTGTCTTCTCGCAGGGGCGGCCATCGACTGGGCTGGCGTTCGATTGGTGGTGCTCGTTCGAGTGGCGGCGCGGCTGGCGGTCAGTCGGCCTGCCGGTCGGGCCCGGGCGGGGTGTGACCGTCGCACAGGGATGCAGTGAGGCCGCCGAAGGGGATGTCGAAGGCGTGGGCGAGGGCGTGCCAGGTTGCGAGGGTTCCGATGGTGCGGCCGGCCTCGATTTCGATGAGGGTGCGGCGTGAGAGGCCGCTCTGGGCGGCGAGTTGGTCGTAGCTCCAGCCGCGCCTGTCCCGCAGTCGCGCGAGTTTGTGGCGCAGCGCGGTGAGGTTGGGTTCGGGCGGCGGGGTGATCACTGTGCTATCGCACGGTGCAGACCCCTGCCCTGTCAGTGCAGACCTCTGCCCTATTTGTTCCGGTTCCGGCTTCGGGTGGGAGGGCAGGGGCCTGCACTAGGGTGGCCGCCGCTCCGTCCCGGGCCGCCGACCGGGCGCGCGCCGAGGAGGGAGGGTGGGCGCAGGAAGGACGGCGCGGTCGATGCAGGGGGGCGGGGGCGGTGCTCCGGCCGTCGGTGTGTGGTCGGTGGTGATCGATCCGCAGCGACGCTCGTGGC
This sequence comes from Kitasatospora sp. NPDC058406, assembly GCF_042722765.1. Lineage (NCBI taxonomy): Bacteria > Bacillati > Actinomycetota > Actinomycetes > Kitasatosporales > Streptomycetaceae > Kitasatospora > Kitasatospora sp. NPDC058406. The sequence goes on along the minus strand of NZ_JBHXKE010000009.1, from coordinate 62,207 downwards.
TCTGTGGGTCACCGCGGTGCGGGCGCCGCTCGCGGCTTCCGGCGACCCCGGCGGCCGCGCGCGAGACGGTGGTCGCGCATCTGGCCGAACACGCGCTGGGCGAAAGGCTCCCGGCCCATCTGCGCAGTTGCCGCTGCCGTGCGGTCGGCTGTCCCTGGCACCGGCGGACCGGCGCCTGCACCGGCCTTGTCGTCCTGTCGCTCTTCCGGCGCCGCAACGGACACATGTGGTATCTCGCCGATGTCTGCGAGGGGTGCACCCGTGCGATCCGGGGGGCCGCCGAGGTCCCGGTCCGCTCCCCCGTTGCCCCGGTCCCCGGGCACCGGGCCGATCAACGGGCCGCGCGCGGGCGCCGGGGCGGCGGTGAGGCCACGTCGCCGCGCCAGCAGCGGCTCGCGGCCCGCGCCGCGCTCATGTACACCGCTGCGTCGCTGGAGGCGTCGGTGGGGCCCGAGGCCCGGCTGCTCGCCGTGGTCTGCACGCTGCGGGTGCGGCCGTCGGGCCTGTCGCCGCTGCCGCCCGGTCTGCTCAAGGTTCTGCAAATCCCGGGCCCTGCCGCTCTCGCCGAGCTCCAGGCGGCTGGCTGGTTGCGCTACCTCTCCCGGGCGCAGAACGGGGGGCCTGCCGTGTTCCTCCCCGAACTCGTCGGCCGGCCCGGGCGGCTGCGGGCGGGTCAGTGGGCGCTGCGTGCTCTGGCCGATCGTCGGCTGGCGGGCTCCGGTGCCCGCGCGCGGCTGGCCGCTCTGACGGTGGCCGCGTGGCAGGAGGAGTCCGGGGTGCCGTTCCTCCTCGATCCGGACGGTGGCGCGCGGGTGTGCGGGCTGGAGTGTCCGGAAGCGTTCGAGGTGGCCCTGGCCGGGATCGGCGCGGTGGGGCTGCTCGATCGCTGGCGGACGGTGGGCGCCGGTCTTCTGCTGTGCACACCTGCGCGGTGACGTCCCGGCGTCTTCTCCTTCTCCGCGGACCGGCCCCCGCCTCGGTGGCGCGGGGGTCTGCTTTGTCGGCGATCCACGGTTCCGGCTCGACCTCCGGGGTGCTGTCGCAGGGGTTGCCGCTGGCGGACAGGGCCTCGCTGCGCCGACGGCGGTCCTCTGCCGTGGGCCGGAGCGGGACGGCGCGTGTTCCCGCAGGCTGCGGTGCCGTGGCAGAGCGGCCGCTTGCGATCGGCGTGGGCAAGGTCCCGCTCACGCCGACCGACGGGGGTCGGGGCGGGCCTGCTCCGATCTGTCCGCGGGTTCGAAGCCCGTCGGCACCGCAGCCGACCCGGAACTCCCGGTGCCGGCGGCTCGGCATCGGTCCGGGTCCACGGCAGTCGAGCCGGGACCCCGTTCCTGTGTGCACGGCCGGGGGCCGGCCGGCGCTCGTCGCCTTGCGCCGGTGCGATACCGGTCGGGGCCGTGCGCGTGATCCCCGTGGAGTCGCCCTTCCTCGAACGACTCCACGGGTTCCGGTTCGGCCGGAGCACGGCTGCTGTGGTGCGGGTCAGATCCAGGTGTAGTTCTCGTCGGTGATCGGCTCGAGCTCGAACCTGTGCACCGGGGCGGTGGGGCTGGCGAGTGCGGCGATCTGCGTGCCGATCGGCGGGAAGAGCGGCAGTGCGTCGACCTTGCGCCAGTCGTGCCATTCGACGGTCCCGAGCTCGTGTCCGCCGTCGGGGAGTTCGTCGAACTCCTGGGTGGCGAGGCGGGCACGGACCTCGGGGGTGACGTGGAGCCGGTAGATCAGGTGGAACTTGCGGGGCGAGGGGGTCGGACCGGGGCGGGTGATCCGGGCGTCCGCCATCCAGATCAGTTCCGGGGCGGTGGAGGCCAGGCCGGGGCCGAGGCCGAGCTCCTCCTCGAGCTCGCGCAGGACGGCCTCACGGTAGTCCTCGCCGTCCTGCACGTTGCCGCCGATGGTGGTCCAGTGCACGGAGTCGGCCCGGTCCCGTCGCAGCAGCGCGACATCGTCGCCGCAGAAGACCAGGCCGGTGACGCGGACCTTGATCCTGCTGAACGGCTCGGGCGTCGTCGCTTTGGTGGTGCTCATGGGGTTGGTTCTCCTCGGTGGGGATGGTGTCGTGCTGGATGTTTCCAGCGGTATCCCAGCTCAACGGCCGGGAGGAGTCGGTGGGTTGAGGTGCTCTAGCTTGCCCCGGGGAAGCCGTGGGCGGCGCGCGCGGCGCTCTGGGCGATGTGCTCGATCTCGACGCCGGTGAGGGTGAAGCGGCGCAGCCGACGGCCGGTGGTGCGCATGCGGGGGGCGAGGTGGCAGGGGTCCAGTTCCTCGATGAGGACGGTGGGCTGCTCGGTGGGCGGGTTCTTGCGGCCGGTGACGGCGAGCGGCAGGCGGGTGCCGGTGAAGGGCAGTGGGGTGATGCGCCAGATCGGGCCGCGGGCGGTGGAGAGGCTGGCCCGGCCGAATCCTCGTTCCTCCCGCAGAGTCATGGGTTCGCCGTCGGTGGCGGCCAGTCCCCGGAGGAGGTGGAGGGCGCGTCCTTGGTTGACGATCTGGCCGGTGTCGATGGTGAAGTCGCGGGAGAAGAACGCGGCGGCGGGGTAGCCGGCGCTCAGCAGGGCGCGGGCGTGGACGCCGACCATCGGGACGACGCGTTCGCGCAGGTGGGCGGCGGCGGCCTTGTCGACGGGGTCGAGTGCTTGGGCCTTGAGGCGCAGGGTGCAGAGCACCGCGTCGATGTCGCCGGCGGTGGCGTCGGGGAACGGGTCGCGGCGGGCGAGGCCGCGGGCCGCTTTGTGGTCGAGGAGGGTGTTGAGGAAGTGGCGGGTGGCGTCGGTGTAGCCGGACTTCCTGCGCTTGCCGGTGGCCGGGTAGATGTTGAGGGCGGTGAAGCGGCCGTCGGGGTGGAAGTCGGGGTCGGCGCTGTAGTAGTCGCCGTCGGCGTTGGTGAGGCGGTGCAGGCTCACGGGGGTGGCCCGGTGCTGCACCGTCAGGAGGCCGGCGAGGGCGTCGTGGACGGTGGCGTCGGTCGGCCGGGCGGCGTCGGCGGTGATGTGGAGGTAGGGCCGGCCGGGGTCGGACAGGACGGGCCGGCCCTGTTCGTCCAGGCGCTCGATGGCGGTGATCGGCAGCGGGCCGGCGTCGGGCCGGGCGGAGATCAGCAGGTGCGGGCCGACCCGCAGGACGTGGTGGCCGTCGATGCGGGTGTCGGTGAGGTCGGCGATGCCCACGAGCGGCGCGAAGCGCAGCTCGACGGCGGCGGTGGCGGCGCCGTGGCCGAGGCGGTCCAGCAGCGGACGGTAGATCCGCAGGGTGTGGGCGAGGTCGGCGGTGTACTGGTCGCGGGAGGTGCCGGGGGCCTTGCCGACGTAGCCGGCGGCGTACGGGGTGAGGGAGAAGCGGATGCCGTCGAAGACGTCGCCGAGGTCGGTGGCGATACGGCGGTGCATCTGCGTCAGCGCCGTGTTCTTGGCGGAGAACCCGACCGAGGACATGCGGATCTTCACGCCGAGGACGTCGCGGGCGAGTTCGGCGTAGGTGTCGAGATAGGGGTAGGAGCCGATGTCGTTGTCCAGGTAGGGGAAGAGGACGCCGGGGCGGTGGATGCGGCCTTGCGCGATCCGCACGCCGCGGGCGGCGGCCTCGTCGGCGAGCGCGGTCATCAGCTGGGCCAGGCCGCGCGGGGTGAAGCGCCACAGGTCGCTGCCGGCGGCCTGGCTGCACATCGCGCACTTGTTGACGCAGCCGACCTCGGCGGCGAGGTACTGCAGGCGGGTGAGCGCGTCGTCGGGCACGGCGGCGAGCTGGTCGCGCAGGCCGGAGACCGTTGCGGTGGTCATGGGGCGGTTCCTTCCTTGCGGTCGGCGGGGACGAGGTACTGGTCGAAGGCGGCCAGGAGTGCGCGGCCAGCCTCGGAGAGGGTGTGCGGGCCGGCGAACGGCGCGTCGACGGCGGTGGCGATCCCCTCGGCGGTGCCGAGTTCGGCGCCCGGCTCGCAGACGGTGCCGGGGGCGGGGAGGTTGGCGAGCAGGACCTCGCCGGGCCCGGCGTCGGCCGGGTGGGCGCCGGCGCGTACCCACCGCAGGCGGCCCTCGCCGACGCGGTAGACGCCGGGCAGGCCGAGGTGGGGGCCGAGGTGGACCGGCACCCGGCCGCGGTGGCGGAGCTTGAGGTAGTAGGGCCCCGGGGCGGTCCCGGCCGCGAGGTCGACGGTGGCCGCGTTGAAGTCGTCGGGGTCCGGCAGCCAGGTGACCGGGTGGTCGAGCATCGTGGTCAGGTGGGCGATCAGGAACGGCGGCAGGGCGCGCAGTTGCTGGTTGACCGCGGAGACCTCGGTGGTGCCCTGGTTGCGGCAGTTGATCTCGTTGAGGAACACCTCGCCGTCGGAGGTGAGCAGCGCGTCGAGGCCGAACAGGCCCTTCATGCGGTGCTTGTCCCAGGCCCAGGTGGCGATCCGCACGGCCGCGTCCACCAGGCGGGCGGCGGCGTCCTTCGGCCAGGGCAGGCACCAGGTGTTGCCGGCGCTCTTGCCCGCGGCGATTCCGGCCTGCGGCACCCCGACGGCCTTGTGGGAGGGGCGGTCGACGTAGACGCGCAGGCGCCCGGCGTGGTCCGGGACGGACAGCACGGTGGTGTTCGCCGACCAGCCCGTGACGAACGCCGTCACCCGGTAGGGGCCGGCCATCTCCGCCGCCCGCGCGAGGTCGGCCTCGTCGTCGACGAACACGGTTCCGCGGCCGCCGGAGTCCGCGCCGCACTGCACCACCACCCGCTCGGAGCGCACGAGGCGGCGCAGTTGGCTCAGGCCGGGCAGGGTGGCGTCGATGCGGGCGCCGGTCAGGTGCAGGGCGGCCGGGACGCCTGCCTGGTCGAGGATGTCGCCGAAGTTCGCCTTGTCCTCGACCTCGGCGCGCAGGGCGGCGTCGACGGCGGCCACTGCGCCGCGCGGCCCGGCCCACCGCCGCAGCCGGTCGGTGGCGTACCAGGCGGCGATGACCGGCCGCCCGTGGCGGCGCAGGACTGCCTGGGCGCTGCGGTCGAGGTCTCTCGTCCAGGTCCGGCGCTGGGCGGTGCCGCGGCGGGCGGTGCGGCCCTCCAGCGTGAGTGCCTGGATGGGCGAGGCACTCCCCCAGGTCTCGTAGCAGCCGATGGCCAGCGCCGGTCGGGCGGCGGCGATCGGTGCCGGCCCGGTGTAGGAGGTGCGGCCGCTGCTGGCGAACCGCTCCACTGCCACCAGTGGCCTGCCGTCGAGGGCGGTGCGCAGGTCGTGCTCGGCCGCCTGCCACAGTGCGGTGTCGTGCGCGGGAACGGGGAAGGTCATGCGGTCCGCCCGTAGGCGGGGCCGGTGGCCTGCAGGGCGGGCAGGCCGGTGGCGGCGAGGACCTGGTCGGCGATCTCCTCGGGCGTGTGCTCGGCCGTGTCGAAGACCAGGAGGGTGCGGTGGCGGCGGGCGACGAGGTGCAGCAGGCTCGCGTTGAAGCGGGCCGCGAACCGTTCGTCCTCGACGCTGCGGCGGTCCGCGGCATCGACGTCCGCCCGCATCTCCATCCGCTCGCGCCGCACCTGGGGGCTGGCGTGCAGGTACACGGCGACGTCGAAGGTGGCGAACACCCGGCGGGCCCACAGCGACAGCACGGCCGCAAGGTAGGGGCCGCCCGCCAGGCCGAAGGCGATCGTGCGGTCCGCGTAGCCGTCCTGAATGATCGCTGCGCCGGCCGGCAGGGGCGGATCGAGGCGGGCGAGGAGTCCGTCGAGGGCGTACCCGCCGACGAGGAACGCCGCGGTGATGGCGCTGCTCTCGGCCTGCCGGACCAGCGGCAGCCGCTTGAGCAGCGGCTCGACGGGGTGGTGCTCGGCGAGCATCCCGCGGTGGCGCACCGCGGGGACCCCTCGGGCTTCGAGGGTCTTGATCAGAGCGGCGACCAGGGTGGTCTTGCCCGACATGTCCAGTCCGTCGACGAGGATGCGCATGCTGTGCCTCCTGAACCACGAAGGGGGGGTGGGGTCCGGGCCGCCCGGCACAGGCCGGTGGGGCCCGTGCCCGCGGACGGTTCGAGGGAAGGAGTTGCTTCCTCGCCGACCACGAGCGGCTGACTCTCAGTCAACGACCGTGCACGCTGGCGCAGAAGCTGCCAGGGTGTAGGCCAGTCGTCGGCCGTTTGTCGGCCGGTGTCGGCCAGGGGAGGGATGGTCGTGTCGGCGGACACCGCACCGATCGGGACGCTGATCAGAGCCGCCAGGAAGCACAACGGCTGGTCGCAGCCCCGGCTCGGCCGCGAACTCGGCGCCGCCGAGGGCAAGGGAGCCGCCGGGCCCGGGCGTGACCAGGTGTCGCGGTGGGAACTCGGTGGACGTGTCCCCACATACTGGCTGCCGTACCTGATCAAGGTCCTGGAACTGCGGCCACCGCCGGCGGACGACAGTTCGCCGACCGGTCCAAAAGATCCGGCCCCGGGCGATACCGTGGATTCCGTCATCGAGCTGAGCCGGAGGGACGTGGTGGATCGCCGGGGATTCGTGGCCGCCTCCAGCGCATACGCGCTCGCGGCCCTGGGGCTGCCCGACCCGGAGAGCCTGCTGCGCCGCGTCCGCCTGAAGTCCGGCGGGAAGGTCCGTGTCGGCCGGGGCGAGGTCGCGGCGGTCCTGCAGATGACCAGGTCCCTGGGCGACGCAGCGGCGGAACTCGGCGGCGGACACGCCCGCCACCTCGCCGTCCGCTACCTCCACGAGGACGTCTCCGCCTGGCTGGACGGCACCTGGACCGAGGCCGTCGGCCGCGACCTGTTCGCCGCCACCTCCCAACTCGTCCACCTGGCCGGCTGGATGGCCCAGGACGAGGGCAACCAGGACGCCGCCCAGCAGTACTACGCGCACTCCTTCCGCCTGGCCTCCGAGGCCGGCGACGCCGAACTGGCCGCAACCGCCCTGCGCGGCCTGGCCGTCCAGGCCATCGACCTCGGCTTCCGCGCGACCGCCGTCCGCATCGCCGAGGACTGCGTGAACCACGCCAAGAACCTCGACGACCCCCGCGCCGTCGCCTACTACCAGGCCACCCTGGCCAACGCCGCCGCCCTCGACGGCGACCGGCCCACCGCCACCCGCTCCCTCGCCACCTCCCAGACCTCCATCGAACGCGCCACCGGCACACCGAGCGACTCCTGGGCCTCCCACTACAGCATCGGCCGCTGGGCCCACGAAGCCGGCATGATCCTCGCCCGCCTCGGCGACCACGCCAGCGCCCAGGACCACCTCCACCACGCGCTCGACATCCACGGCCTCGACCGCCGCCGCACCCGCGCCATCGTCCTCGCCGACCTCGGAACCGTCCGCCTCCGCCAGGACGACGTCGACGGCGCCCTCACCGCCTGGAACGACTTCCTCGACTGCGCGGACGGCATCCGCTCCGTCAAAGTCCAGGACGCCGTCCACGACATGCGCGCCCGCCTCTACCGACTGCGCGACATCCCCGGCGTCGAAGAACTCGACGAACGAGCATCCGCCCTCGAATGAGCGCCGGCGCGGCCCTGCGATTCGCGCCACCTGCGGCCACGCCCGGGACCGGGCCGAGGTTCTCGGTTTCGAACAAGCTGCCGGCCTGACCGATACGGGGAGGCAGCCGAGGACGGATGGCTCCCGGAGACGACCGGCCGACCTTCGCCACTCGCGGCAACAACTCGGTCGTGGCGTCCTTCCCGAACTCCCCGGCCGGGCGACCCCCACGCTTTCTGAGCGGGTCCCGGCAGCTTCTCGGAAGGCTTTCGACACAGGAGCCTTGACCGACTTGTACAGAGCCCGCCGAGGAACCACCTGCGCCACTCGATTTCACCCTGCTGCCAGCACGTCGATCCCCAGGGCCAGAATCGACACCAGCAGTGCGAGGGCGCTCGCGAAGGCCACCGCTGCGCGGCGCAGGACAGACGGAGCCCCCTCCCCCTCCAGATGGGCCAGCCACGCAGCGCCAGCCGCGGCAAGGAGGGAGAGCAGAGCTGCAAAGCCGAGGGCGAGGGCAAGGATGGCGACTGTCGTCCGTGATCCGGCCATGGCGTTCCTTCGTTCCGTCGTGGGACTGGACAGGCAGAAGGTTCGGCCGTTTCACGTACAGCGGCGTACGGGTGGACGAAGATGAACGCGCGCGGAGAACAGCGGCGGAGGTATCGGTTGATTGAGCAGGTGTCGTCGTCCGCACTGGCCGAGCTGAAGGACCGGTTACGTCGGCGACGTGTGCATCGGCGGCTTTCCATGACCGCGTTGGAACGTCTCGCGGGGTTGGGTCACACGACTGTCAGCCGTGCGCTGAACGGTCCAGCGGTCCCGTCCGAGGCGACTGTGCTGTCCTTGGCCGCGTGCTTGAAGTTGGAGGTGGAGCCTCTGCTCGAGCTGCGCCGTCAGGCCCTGCCCGCCCGCGCGGCTGCCGCCGACTCCGGGAACAGGACGGCTCCGCCGGGGCAGGGTGAGGTGGAGTTCGAGGAGCGCTACCGGAGTTACGTGGAGCGTCGGCACGGGAGGTTGTCCGTCGTCGGCCTTGATCTGTCCCGGCCGGAGCAGGCATGTTGGCCGCTGGATGCGGCGTACCTCAGCCTTGAGTTCGCCGTCGGCACCGAACGGCATCCTTCGGCAGATTCCCGGGGCCACGAGGGGGCGCGGGGGCCGGCCGGCCCGCAGGTCCGGATCGACCGGGCCGAACAGGCGCTGGCGGGTCGGCAGCGCGTGCTGGTGCGAGGACTGGCCGGCGGTGGCAAAACGACGCTCCTGCAGTGGCTGGCGGTGTCCTCGTCCCGCAAGGAACTTCCGGAGCAGTTGGGGCACTTGAGGGGCAGCGTTCCGTTCCTCCTGCCGTTGCGCACCTTGGTGCGCCGCGGGCAGTTGCCCGGCCCGCAGGAGTTCCTCTTGGCGGTCGGTTGCCCGCTGGACCCGGCCCAGCCCGGGGGCTGGGCCGACCAAGTGCTGGCCGCAGGAAGGGGCCTTCTTCTGATCGACGGCCTGGACGAAGTTCCCTGGGCTCAGCGGGAGAAAACCAGATCATGGCTGCTGGAGTTGATCGCCGCCTACCCGCAGGTTTCGGTGGTCGTCACAGGCCGGCCCTCCGCCGTTCCCGACGGGTGGCTCGCAGGGCACGGTTTCACGGAGCTGACTGTCCGTGCGATGAGTACGGCCGATGTGACAGTGTTCGCCACGCGTTGGCATGCGGCTGCCGCCGCCGGAGCGGTGAGTGATGAGGAGCGCGCTCATCTGGCTGATCTGGAAGCCGCGTTGAAGAGCGCGGTGCGCTCCCAGCGGGATCTGGCACGGCTTGCCACGACGCCGCTGCTGTGTGCGCTGATGTGCGGGCTGCACCGTGATCGGCGCGGGCATCTTCCGCAGCGCCGGATGGAACTGTACGAGGCCGCGCTCTCGATGCTGCTGGTACGCCGCGACCGGGAGCGTGGCATCGGGGCTCCCGAGGGACTCGTACTCACCGAGCATCAGAGCGTCCAGTTGCTTCAGCGCTTGGCGTACTGGCTGGTCCGCAACGGACAGACCGAGATGGACCTGGACACGGCTCTGCACATCGTCGGTGAGGCACTGCCGACCATGCCCCAGGTTCAGAGCCAGGGCGACGCACAAACGGTGCTCGCACATCTGCTGGCACGCAGCGGCCTGCTGCGCTCTCCCGCAGCAGATACGGTCGACTTCGTCCACCGCACTTTCCAGGACTACCTCGGGGCGAAGGCCGCGGTGGAGGCTCGTGACCTCCCCCTGCTGGTACGCCACGCCCACGACGACCAATGGGAGGATGTGGTGCGGATCGCCGTCGGCCACGCCCGCCCCCACGAACGCGCTTCGCTGCTGCGGCGCCTGATTGCCCGTGGGGACCGCACCCCGCTTCACCGCACCCGCCTCTACCTCCTGGCGACCGCGTGCCTGGAGAACGCCACCGAACTCGACCCTGTCGTACGGCAGGAGATCCAGGAACGCACCGCTACGCTGCTGCCTCCGCGCAGCACCCAGGAAGCGGAGAAGCTTGCCGCAGTGGGCCCGGTCGTCCTGGAACTACTTCCTGGTCCCGAGAACCTCGAGGGCGACGAGGCGGCCGCGGTCGTACGCACCGCCGCTCTCATCGGCGGCGACGCGGCAATGCACCTCCTGGAAGGGTTCCGCGACTCCAGTCATGCCCCTGTCGCGTGGGAGCTGCAGGACGCTTGGAACCGGTTCGACACCCACGAATACGCTCACGGCGTCCTTGCCCACTTGCCCGGGCGCCAGATCGTACACGTCACCACGTTGGGGCAGCTCGCCGTCCTGCCTGCGCTGCCGCCCCCGATAGGCATCACCGCGGAAGGTGATCTGCCCATCAGCGAGCTGACCGCCTCGCTGAGTGCGAAGACCGAGTTCCTTCGTGTCGAGAACAATCCGTCCATACAGGACCTGAGTTTCCTTGGGTCCTGTCCCGACTTGAGGCACCTGGCCCTCCATCGGTGTCTCAACCTCACCGATATCACTGATGCCCACCAGTCCGGTCTCGACGGCCTCTCACTATTCGGCTGCACGTCCATCGACCCCGATGCCCTCCAGCACCTCTCAGGAATCCAGCATCTGAGCCTGGACATGGCCCTGCCGAACCGGCGCCTCGATGCCCTTCCCGTCCACGCCGAACTGGCTTATCTGTTCTTGGGCAGCACCACTTGTGAATGCCTGGCACTCGAGGGAATCTCACGCTGGCGCAACCTGACCTCCCTATGCCTGTGCGCACCCGTCACAGGTACCGCTGAGCTGAAGGCCCTGCCCAGGCTGGAGAGCCTCTCGCTCCAGGGCGGCGCGGAGCGAGATCTGGGAGACCACCCCGTACTGCTTCCCCAGGTACGAGACCTCTACCTGGGGAACTGGAGGGAATCGGCAGACACGCCCACCCTCGATGCCGTCGCCCGAACCTTTCCCGGTCTCCGCAAACTCACCATCTCGCACTACCACCGGGGCCACTACCTCGACCTCGGCCCCCTGCGCGGCATCCCCGGCCTCGCCCTCCACCTCGACGGACCCGGCAACGTCACCGGTACCGAGCACTTCCCCGAGGAATTGATCACCCGCACACCCCGACCCCGTACCTGACACAGGGCCTCCTGCCGGCCTGTTCACCTCCCCCGGGCGGGCGCCCGGCAACTGGTCGGCGGACGTCGAACACGCCGGAAGGGGGCCCGACACGTGGTTCCAGCCCCGACAGGCCCCCAGTGACTGACCAGTGTCGGCCGACCGGTCGGGCGCTGCGGCACTCTGCTCGCACCGACCGGGCCTCGACAGACGTCCCTTCCCTGCCCGAGGGGTGAGCACGTTCTCGGGCAGACATCCTCACGCCCCGGACGGGGCCTGGCCCGCCAACGTGACCAAATGTCGAGGGAAATGACGGATCAAGCCCCCGGGCCACCGCCGCTGCCGCATGATCTTCGTGTGCTGAGTTACAACGACACGCTCCCCGACCGATGGTGGGCGCACAGGCGCGACGACCGCCTCCACCGTCTTGACCTGACCCTCACCGTGTGGGACCGGCCGCCGCTGGGCGATCTCCCGGATGTGTCCGAGATTCTGGACAAGGTGGAACATGCGGTGGCGTGGTGTTCTCGCCCTCAGGCGAGCGGGGAACAGAGACGGGCCGGGGAGATCCTGGCCCGTGCCGGCAAGGACCTGGCGGCGGCCGAAGGGCTGGAGAACACCGCTCTGGCCTTGGTCAACCATCACCTCCGGCAGGCCCTGCAACGGGTCGAGGAGGCAGCCCGGCTCATGCCCATGCCCACCGGCCCGACCGCACCAGGTCCCTGTCCTCCCTCTGCCGGTCAACCGGCGAGGACCCGTCCCGACCATCTGTTCGGGTGATCACCGGTCCGACGGTCCGACCGGGGCGTCAGGCCCGTTGCGGTGCGCGGGGATCAAGTCCGAAGTATCGTGCACCATCTCGCAATCAACAGCTCGCCCGCAAAGGCCCGTTCGCGGCCACCTACGCGGCCACCCGGACGCGGCCCGTCATTCCTCCCCACCGGGGCTCCGTGAGCCACGAGGCTGGCCACGACCGCGAACAGCCACCGACACAGCCGCCGGTTCGGGCCCGATGTCGGACATGGTCAAACGCCCTCCGCAGGGCAGCACGTCGGCCCTAGAATCGGGCGACATCGCTCATCCCGAGGGGGGCCATGACGAACGATGGCGTGGCAGGGGCGCGCAGCCGACTCGGCCGGTTGATCGATCCCAACGCCCGAGCGGCGGACGTCGGCGACCATCTGGACATCACGGCCGAGGACCGGGCCGACCGCGTGCGGTCACGGTTGGACGCGATGTTTCGCGACCGGCCGGAGCTGTCCGCGGTGATGATCCGTTTGGACGGGCGGGACGTCGGTATCGCAACTGCGTACCGGATACGTTCGACAGCCGGAACCGCCGCCGAGCAGCCCGATTTCGGTACGTCCGACCGGGCATCACTGCCGGTCCTCTCCCAGCAGTTCAGGGTGATTCGGTTCGTCTGTCGCATTGGTTCCTGCAGTGGAGCAGCCGTCCGTTCGTACTACGACCATCGCACCGTTCCGGTGTGTACCACCGCACAGCACGGCAGGCTGGAGCTCCAGCGGTGAGCCTTCCCGGCACTCTCAAGCCACCCGCCGAACTCGGCGCGGGCCGGCGGTTCTTCCTGCTCGGCTATCTGCCGACGTACGCGGCTCTGATGTTCCTCCTTGTGCTCGTGTGGGCCGGGGCCCGTGCCTGGGCGGCACCCGCGGGAGCCGGGCTGAGCTTCAAGGCGGCTTGGGAAACGACCGCCGGGCTGGGCGCCGGCGAGCTGATGGCGCTGCTGATCGGCGTCACGCTCCTCGGAGTTGTGCTCAATCCGCTGCAACTCCCCCTGGTTCGTGCCTTCGAGGGCTCCTGGCCACGTCGGCTCGGCGGCGGCATGGCCCTGCGTCGGCAGGGCGCACGCAAGCGTGCCCTGGAGTCCGCCGCGCAGCTGCCGCAAGGAACAGAGGCGCTCCTGACCTCGGAGACGGTCCAGCGGGCCGGACAGGCCGGGCAGGAACTGCGGCGGCGCTTCCCACTCCCCGACCGCCTGCTGCGCCCGACCGCTCTCGGCAACGCCCTCGCTGCCGTGGCGGACAGCGCCGGCCGCGCGTACGGTCTCGATGCGGTGGCGGCCTGGCCCCGGCTCTACCCGGTGCTCGGCGCGGAGGTGCGCGCGCTCGTCGACGACCGGCGCGACGGGCTGGACGGTGCCGTTCGGATCGCGGCCGTCATGACCGCGACGGCGGCCGCGGCAGGTGTGCTGCTGCTGCGCACCGGCTGGTGGCTGCTGCTGGCCCTGCTCCCGCTCGTTATCGCGTCCGCCGCCTACCGCGGCGCGGTCCAGGCGGCTCTCGGCTACGGGGAGACCGTGCAGGTCGCCTTCGATCTGCACCGTGCCGACCTGCTCAAGGCACTGCGGCTCGCACCGCCCGCCCGGCAGTCCGACGAGCACGCCCTCTGCTCCGAGCTGAGCGACTTCTGGCGACAGGGCATCCCGCTGGACCCCGCCAGGACCTACGCCGTCGACGGCGGCAGCAACGGAGGCAACCCGTGACACGCCCAGGCGCCGGCCGGCGGATCCTTCCGTACTCGCTGCTCGTCGGCCAGGAGGAGCTGTGCACCGCCCTGGAGATCGCCTACGTCGACGGAGCTGTCGGAGGGGTGCTCGCCACCGGGCAGCGCGGGACCGCGAAGACGACCACCGTCCGTGCCTTCAGTCTGATGGTGGCGGGTGAGCTGCCGGTGACTCTGCCGATCGGGGCGACCGACGACCGGGTACTCGGAGGCTGGCAGATCGAGAAACTGATGCAGGGAGCCGCCGAACCCGAGGACGGACTGCTCGTCGAGGCCGCCGGCTCGGGCTCCCGGATCCTCTACATCGATGAGATCAACCTGCTCGACGACTACCTCGTCAACATCATCCTGGACGTGGCGTCCACCGGGCTCCTCAGTGTCCAGCGGGAGGGCCGCTCGGAGCACCGCCAGCAGGTGGACTTCACCCTGGTCGGCACAATGAACCCGGACGAGGGCGGGCTCCGTCCTCAGCTCCTCGACCGGTTCGGCCTGGTCGCCGATGTCGCACCGGAGGAGGACCCCGAACGGCGCCACCGGATCATCGAGACCGTCCTGCGCTTCGAGGCCGAGCGCGACGACCCCGGGTCCGCGTTCCTCGCCGAGGCGTACGAACGCAACGCCACTCGCAAGGCCGAGCTGGACGCCGCCCGGGAGCGACTCGGATCCGTCGAATACGGCGACAACACCCTGCGTGACTGCGCGCGGCTCGCGGCCGCCTTCCGCGTGGTCGGCCATCGCGGCGACCTAGTGCTCGGGCGGGCCGCCCGGGCACTGGCCGCGACCGAGGGCGCAGCAATCGTGACCGGTGACCACCTTCGGCGGGTGGCCAAGCCGGCGCTCGTCCACCGCCGGTCCACCGAGGAGTCCGGCTCCCTGCCGGTGTGGGGGGCGGAGCACGACCAGCAGGTCGACCAGCTGCTGTCGACCGCGACCGGACAGGACCGGTGACCGCGGTTCCTCCCCTGCTCGCCCGGGTCCTGGCGCTGCTGGACTGTGTGGCGGCGGAACAGCGTCTGGGCGGTCTGCTGCTGTTCGACCTGGAGCCGTCGCTGCTGCCGCTGCTCGGCCGGGTACTGGCCGATCGGCTGGGCAGCCGCGGACGCGAGGACGGCGTGGGGCACCGGGTCGGCGGACAAGCGGACGGTCTGCAGGGCGACGCGGCCACGGGACGCGACCCCATGGCGCCGGTTGTCGTCCTCGGTGCCTGGACGACGGCCGAGAGCCTCTGGCTCCGGACCGCGCCCGCCGCGCACGGCTTCGTCCTGGAGCCTGGAGTGCTCGTCGAGCGCCAGGACGACCGCCCGCCACCGGTCGTCCTGGTACCCGACCTGGAACACGCCCCTCTCCCGGTCGTCCACGCCGCCCTGGCGCTGCTCGACTCCGACGCCGCGTCAGTGGAACGTCTCGGTCACAGCCTCCGGTGGGAGCCCCGAGCCCGCTGGCTGGCCGCTCTGCCCCGTGCGGCGGCCGGCCGGCTCTCCCCGCACCTGCTCGATCGTTTCCCGCTCCGCGTCGATGCGGGAGGCCTCGCCGAGGCACTGAGCGCTCTGCGCGCCGCCACCGGAGCGAAGGATGACACGACCGACGCCTCCGGGACGGTCGACGATGCGGCGCTGCTCCGCACGGCTCTGCCCCCGCCCGGCCGAGGGGGCCGACCCGCACGCCTCACCTCCGAAGCCGCCGCCCTCGTGGTGTCGCTGATGCCCGACAGCCCCGGCCGGCGCCGGGACCTGGCGCTGGCCCGCACCGCCCGGGCCCTGGCCTCCGGTGCGGAGAGCATCTCACCGGAGCACGTGCGCGAGGCGGCCCGGCTGTTCGGCCTCACGCAGCCCCAGGCCGAGCCGCTCCCAGCAGCGGCCCCCGCCCCGGGCTCCCTGCCCGTGGACCCGGCCGAGCCTGCGGCACCCGCCGCTGCCACTCCCCCGCTCACCATCGATACGATCGGCGACCGCTCTGCGGTCGCCGCGTCGGAGCCCCGTCCGCTCGACGCCGAGCAGGTTCCGCTGCCCGGTCCCGCCACCGGCTCCCTCTACCCGGAGGACGACCCGTCAGCACTGGCCCCGTTCGCCTCCCTGCGCTCGGCGCACCGCCGTCCCTTCGCCGACCGGCCGACAGGCGGTCAGCGGATCGGGGTGCGGCCCGCCCGCGATCTCCACGACCTCGCGCTCGTCCCCACCCTGCTGGAGGCCGCGAAGTTCCAGACGGTCCGCCGACCACCGGACCGGAAGGGCGGGCGGGCGGGGGAACGGCACGATGCACCCGCCGGGCGGCCGGCGCTGACCGTGAGCGCGGCGGATCTGCGTCAGTACCGGCATGCCCGCGACAGCGGTCGCACACTGATCCTGGTCCTGGACCACTCCTGCCGCGCCGGCTGGGACCTCGGCCCCGCACTGGCGCCCTTCCTCCGTTGGGCCTACCGGTACGACGCCGCTGTCACCGTCGTCGAGTTCGGACACCGCGGCGCCTCGAACGAGCCGGCTGCCGAACGCTACCGGGCGACGTCCCTCCTCGATCCGCGCATTCCCGCGTCCATCGGGCGGACACCGGGCCTGGCCAGTCCGCTCGCCCATGCGCTGGACCTCGCGGCCCAGGAACTGCGCCGCTCCAACCGCCGCTTCCGTGGCAGCCATCACGAGGCGGTGCTGGTCGTTGTGACCGATGGCCGGGGCAACGTGCCGTTCAACGCGAGCCTGCTCGGACGGGTGGCGGCCCGGGTCGGCCGTGAGGGCGTGACGGACGCCCTCACCGCGGCCCGCGCGGTCCGCAGGATCGCGGCGGCACGGACCGTGCTCATCACCCCCGAGTCCGGCCTGTACCCGGAACTCGCCTTCGACCTGGCCGAGAGCCTGGGGGCCGAACTGCTTCTCGTGCCGGTCGGGCAGGCCGGCGGCGCACCGGCGGGGACGGGCTCATCGAACGATCAGCCGCCGGTACCCCCGACGCCGTACGAGTCGCCGTCGGGCGTGGCGCGCCCTGCTCCGGACACGGGACAGCCACGATGACGGCCCCGCACCCGCCCACCATGCGCGGGCTCCTCAACGCCGACGGCGGTGTGCCGGTGCCGCGTCCGGCCGCACGCCCGTCGACCGAACCGGAACCCGGGGACCTCGTACCTCCCCGCCCACCCGACGAGTTCGACCCCGGGTGGGTCGGCCTCGGTGAGACCCTGCCCGCCGGTACCGCGATGCTCTGTGTCACAGGCAGCGGTTCCACGAAGCAGCCAAGGCTCTCGCTGACCTGGCACCACGCCCGGACCGTCCAGTCCGCACCGAACCAGCCGGAGTTGCCTCGCCTCGGTCTGTCACTGGCACGACTGATGAAGGAGGCCGCTGAGGAAGCGGATGCGACGCCGGTCCGCCCCGGCCGCGAAGGACCCTGGTCCGCTGCCTACTACCAGGTCCGGAACTGGTGGCAGTACCAGAGCACCCTCGTCCGCTGGATCCGGGAGCTGTTCGCCACGGCACCCCAACCACGTCTCGTCATCTGGGACAACACCGCACACAACATCCCCTGGGAGCTCTTCTACCACCAGCCGTCGGCAACCTCCGGCAGCGGCCCAGAAGGATGGCTCGGCGAGCTCGTCCCGGTCGTCCGCTGGACCAGCGTCCACGACGGCCCACGCATCGCGGGCTACTCGGCGGCACAGCACGTCAGCAAGGGCAGCCTGCTGATGCTGGAGGAGGAGAGCCTCGCCGTGCCCGACGACGGCTTCACCAGGTACGTCGTCGAACCACGCGTGCACTCGATCGACGAACTCATGCAACGACTCGACGGAACCGGCGAGCCGCCCGGCCTGGTCATGATCCGCTGCCACGGCTTCTACGCGCAGTCCGCGAGCGAGTTCACCATCGGCGGACCGTCGCTGAACCGATTCACGGGCTACTCCATGAGGACACTGAGGGAGTTCCAACCACCTGTCGTGCTCAACTCCTGCGCTTCCGGGCAGGCGATCCAGGACAAGCAGTTACCCGGCCGCCCGGTGCGCAGCTTCGTCGAGCTGTTCCTCCGGTACGGGGCGAGCGCCGTGGTCGCGGTCAACGGCGACATCGACATCGACCACTCGCACGAGTTCGCCACCCGTCTAGTAGCGAGCGCCGCGGAAAGGCCTGTCAACCTCGCCGCAGCCCTCCAGGAACACCGCCGGTACTACTGCGCGGAACTCGGCCGCCAGCGGCCCGGCAGGGACCCGAAGGATGTCGACGAAGACTACAAACACTTCCTGACCAGCTTCCTGTACGTGTACTACGGGCATCCGGACACCACCCTGCACCTCACCCAGCCCGCAGACGGCGCCACCGGCGGTGACGGCACGGGCCGGCAGGAGGGAGCAGCGTTATGACACCGCCGTCGGTCCCGCTGCGCCCGCTGGTGAGCTGGCCTCACCTGGCAGAACCGGGACGCAGCTACCTCGTCACCGTCGATGTCGAGATCGCAGGAACCGAGCCCGTACCCGACTGGCCCTACGACCAGGAGGAGTTCGCGATCGGTTGCATGCTCGCAGGCTGCCCGGGTATCGAGATCGAGGCCCTGGGTTCCACCGCAGTCGTCCTCCACCGGTTCGGCGGAACCTACGGTCCGGCGCGCTTCGTGGCCCATGCCGCCGACAACCTCCCGGCCCCCGGGACCGAGTCCGGGGAACCACGACTCCAGCTCACCCTGATCACGGCCGGCGGCGTCCCGTTCCGCACGGTCAACCTGCCGATCACCGTCAGCCGGGAAACCGACGCCCCGCCACAACAGGAACCGCCGAGGGTGCTGCTCCCCTCCCGGGAACGACGATCGGCCGAACCGTTGCCCCCGGAACGGTTGTCCGAGGCAATCGCCCCGCCCGAACCAAGGGGATTCCTCCCGTGGGAGCCACCGAGCGGGGCAGTCGTCGAGGACGGCTTGACGGGCGTCTCGATCGTTGAGCCGGTGTCGACCTACGACGGTGGGCACGACGCTCCGGGCAGCGGGACTGATAGCAACCAAGCCGAACACTGGGTCGAGAGCGTCACTGCCGGCGCCACCGCGTTCCAGGTCGGCCGCGACCTCACTGTCCATCACCACCATGCCGGGCCGGGCACGGACGTCGGGTGGCCGGTACGGGTGGGCGCAGTGCCTCCGTTGGCCTCCGGGTTCCAGCCTCGCGAAGCCCTGCGCGAGGCGATCGACCGGGCCCACGGACGACACGCCACGGTCGTCCTCACCCAGGTCCTGTCCGGCGGCGGCGGAGTCGGCAAGTCCCAGCTCGCCGCGGCGCGCGCCCACCAGGCTCACGCCGAAGGCGTGGACGTACTGGTGTGGGTCAACGCCACCGAGACCGCACAGATCATCGCCGCCTACGCGCAGGCCGCGGCAAGGGCAGGTGTGCCCGGTGCAGACGGGCAGGACGCGGAGAGCGACGCGACGGCGTTCCTGGACTGGCTCGCCGTCACCGACCGGACCTGGCTGGTGGTCCTGGACGACCTCACCGACATCGAGGACGCCGCCCCGTGGTGGCCGCGTCCGCCCGCCGGCGCGAACGGCCGGGTGCTGGCCACCACCCGCCGCCGCGACGCCCTCGTCACCGGAGGCGGCCGAGCCCGCGTCGACATCGGCACCTACACCACCGCCGAAGCCATCGACTACCTGCGCGAACGGCTCGCCGAAGCCGACGCCGGCCACCTCCTCGGCGACCGTGCCGACGACCTGGCCGAGGCGCTGGGCCGGCTTCCACTGGCCCTCGCCCACGCCGCCGCCTACATGATGAACGAGGGCGTGGACTGCACCGGCTACCTCGGCCTCTTCGCGGACCGGGCCTCGCGTCTGGAGACCTTGCTGCCGACCGGCGCGGACACCGACGGCTACGGCCGGCAGGTCACTGCCTCCCTGCTCCTAGCCCTCGATGTAGCCCAAGGGCGGGAACCGGTTGGCCTCGCTGCCCCCGCGCTCCGCCTCGCCGCCCACCTCGACCCCGCCGGCCACCCCCAACAACTCTGGGGCACTGATGCCGTCACCCACTACCTCACCATGCACCGCACCGCACCAGGCCCTGGCTCCCGCCAATCCGGCCCCGTCACCCCTGACCAGGCCCGCGCCACCCTGCGTCTGCTCCACCACTACGCCCTCCTCACGCACGATCCCCGTGACGGCGACCGCGCGGTGCGTCTGAACGCTCTGACCGCACGCGCCGCCCGCGAGACCACTCCTTCTGGCGATACCCCCGGTACCGTCCACACCGCCGCCGACGCTCTCCAGGACATCTGGCCCGAACACGAACACACTGCACGAGACCTGGCCGCAGTCCTGCGCGCCAACGCCGACGCTCTCGCCGCTCACGCCGGCGACTTGCTCTGGCGTCCCGACGGACACCCCGTCCTGTTCACGGCAGGCATCAGCCTCAACAGCACCGGCCTGATCGGCGCCGCCGCCGCCCACTGGCACCGTCTGGCTGCCGATGCCGAGCGACTGCTCGGCAACGACCACCCCGAAACCCTCACCTCCCGTTCCAACCTCGCCTTCTCCTACTGGCAGGCCGGACGCACCGGCGAGGCAATCGTGATCGAGGAGCAGGTCCTCGCCGACCGCGAACGGATCCTCGGCCACGACCACCCCGACACCCTGTTCTCCCGTTCCAACCTCGCTCGCTCCTACCAGCAGGCCGGACGCACCGGCGAAGCGATCGCCATCGAGGAGCAGGTCCTCGCCGACCGCGAACGGATCCTCGGCCACGACCACCCCGACACCCTCACCTCTCGCGCCAACCTCGCCATCTCCTACCAGCAGGCCGGACGCACCGGCGAAGCGATCGCCATCGAGGAGCAGGTCCTCGCCGACCGCGAACGGATCCTCGGCCACGACCACCCCGACACCCTCACCTCTCGCGCCAACCTCGCCATCTCCTACCAGCAGGCCGGACGCACCGGCGAAGCGATCAACCTGCTGGAACAGGTTCTCGCCGACAGCGAACGGATCCTCGGCCACGACCACCCCGACACGCGAGAAGCTACGGATGTGCTCCGAAGGTGGCAGACGCCCTGAGCCGCGACGACTGGGCCCACATGGCCTGACAGGTCGACCGACACAATCCGCTGACCAGTGGTTTGTCCGTGCCGGTTACGGCTTGCTTCCCGCTCCGTTGTAGATCGTTTCCCAGACCGACTGTGCGTAGTGCTCCTGCGTGTCGTGTTCTCTGGCTGGGTACTCGGCTGATGATCCCACCTACGGTGTGGCGGGGGTGGGGGTGTCCGGGCTGTCGGTGTTGGCCGGGTGGGTGGGCACGGATGAGACATCGAACGCGAGGTAGCCCGACTCGGTGCCTGCGATGAGCAGCCCGCAGTGTTCAGTCAGTGCGTACACCTTCTCCGGCAGGGACAGCGTGTGCGCAGTGCGAGTGCGTTGGTTCCAGATCTGCACGGCCTTGTCGTGGTGGGCGGTGGCGAGGTACGGGGTGCCGTCGGATGCGTTGAACGCCGTCACCGCGAGTACACCGCTGGTGCGGCTGGTAAGGGGAGGTCCGTCCTGGCAGCCGGTGAAGGGGTCCCAGATCCGCACCGTCCCGTTCCCGAAGCTGGTGGTGGCGAGGCGTGGGCTGCCGTCAGAAGCGGCGAACACTGCCACCGCCCGAACCCCGCCAGTGGGGCCTGTGAGCGGGGAGCCGACCTGCGAGCCGGTAGCTGGGTCCCAGATCCGCATTGTTGCGTCTTCGCTGGTGGTGGCGAGGCGTGGCGTGTCGTCGGGGGCAGTGAACGCTGCCACCGCCAGCACTCCACCGGTGTGACCGGCGAGGGGAGGTCCGTCCTCGCGGCCGGTGGCAGGGTTCCAGATCCGCGCTGTTCCGTCCCCGATGCTGGCGGTGGCGAGGCGTGAGGTGCCGTCGGAGGCGGTGAACGCAGCCACCGCGCTCACTGGGCCAGTGTGACCGGCGAGGGGAGGTCCATTTTGGCGACCGGTGACGGGGTCCCAGATCCGCACCGTCCCATCCCCGAAGTTGGCGGTGGCGAGGCGTGAGGTGCCGTCGGAGGCGGTGAACGCAGCCACCGCGCTCACTGGGCCAGTGTGACCGACGAGGGGAGGTCCATTTTGG
>NZ_JBHXKE010000009.1:17527-40538 GCF_042722765.1 Kitasatospora sp. NPDC058406 | reverse complement strand
GTTGGCGGTGGCGAGGCGTGAGGTGCCGTCGGAGGCGGTGAACGCAGCCACCGCGCTCACTGGGCCAGTGTGACCGACGAGGGGAGGTCCATTTTGGCGACCGGTGACGGGGTCCCAGATCCGCACCGTCCCATCCTCGCTGGTGGTGGCGAGACGTGGGGTGCCGTCGGAGGCGGTGAACACCGCCACCGCGCTCGCCCAGCCGATCCGGTCGGTAAGGGGGGCACCGACCTGCGTGCCGGTGACGGGATTCCAGATCCGCACCGTCTTGTCCTCGCTGCCGGTGGCGAGGTAGGGGGTTCCGTCGGACATGGTGAACGCCGCCACTGCGCTCACCCCGCGGGTGTGGCCGGTGAGGGGAGGTCCGTCCTCGCTGCCGGTGGCAGGGTTCCAGATCCGCACCGTCCCGTCCCCGCTGGCGGTGGCGAGGCGGGGGGCTCCGTCGGAGGCGGTGAACACCGCCATCGCGGGCACCGGACCGGTGTGGCCGGTATGGCTGGCGAGGGCAGGTACCTCCTCGAGGCCGGTGGCGGGGTCCCAGATCCGCACCACCCACCCCTCGCCGGCGGTGGCGAGGCGGGGCGTGCCGTCGGGGGCGGTGAACGCCGCCACCGCGCTCACCCAGCTGTTGTGGTTGGTAAGGCCGGTGAGGGGTCGGCCGTCCTGGAGGCCGGTGGCGGGATTCCAGATCCGCACCGCCTTGTCATTGCCGGCGGTGGCGAGGCGGGGGCTACCGTCGGTGGCGGTGAACACCGCCACCGCGCTCACCCAGCCGATGTGGTCGGTGAGGGATCGGCCGTCCTGGAGGCCGGTGGCGGGATTCCAGATCCGCACCGACCGGTCCTCGCTGGCGGTGGCGAGGCGGGGCGTGCCGTCGGGGGCGGTGAACGCCGCTACCGCGAGCACCGGACCGGTGTGACCGGTGAGGGGAGGTCCATTTTGGCGACCGGTGACGGGGTCCCAGATCCGCACCGTCTTGTCGTTGCCGGCGGTAGCGAGGCGTGGACTGCCGTCGGGAGCGGTGAACACCGCTCCCGCCCGGACCTGGCTGGTGTGGCCGGTGAGCTGCAGGTGTAGCTGCCGTCGTTGGACAGCACCGGCGATCAGAGGGAGTGGCCACTGCTCGGGGGCGTGGGCGCTGGGCTCGACGGGGGGTGGGGTGCTCTGGATGTAGGTGGTCCCGAGCCGCCGCCACCACCGGCGCCACGCACTGGCGGTGGCGGCGGGCTGATCGGTACCGCTCGTGCGGTGGGCTTCGTGCTGGAGAAGGACGGTGCCGGCGACGGCGGCTGGCAGTTCACTGATCGGAAGGCCGTAACTGAAGGCCGCGGTGGTGATGCTGGTGAGGTCGAGGGTGTCGAGGACATCCGGGTGTTCTGCGAGGGTCTCGAAGGCTCCGGCGGTGTGGCCGAGGCGGGCATGGGCGGCCAGGTGGTGGCGGATGTAGGCGCTGAGTTCCGGCGGCTGGGTGAGGGTGTCGCCATCTCGGCGGCGCAGGGTGTGCTGCGCGTGGCGGGTGAGGGCGGTGGTGACGGCCGCGTGTGCGGCGTGGGTGCCGGAGGAGGTGGTGAAGTGTTCGGTGAAGGTGCGGTGGGCGAGGCGGTAGACGGCCTGGCCGTGTTCCTGGTCGAGGGCGAGGTAGGGGGCGGCGTCGCGGATCAGGCCGGGGATGCTTCCGCTGGTGTCGTGTGGGGTGGTGGTGAGGGCGTCAGCGGTGCGGGCCCAGATGCCGTCCTGGTCAGGCAGGCCGCGACCCTGGGCGAGGCCGAGTGCGTGCAGAAGCAGGGTGTAGTGGGGGTTGGTGCGGTGGAGGCGATCGAGGGCTCGGGTGAAGAGCTCACGGTGGGTGCGGCCGATCAACGGCGTGGGGTCGGTGATCAGGCAGGGGTTGTTGAGGAGTTCGTGGGCGGCGAGGCGGGCGTAGAGGAACTGCTGCGGCTGGACGCCGGCCTGCTGGTGGTCGGCGACAATGCGGTGGACGGCCACGGCGATCTGCGCATCATCGGCGTGCAGAGTGCCGCGGCGCCTGGCGGTGTCGAGCTTGGCGCGCAGATACCCGGCCAGGGCCTCCCGATCCTGCGTCACGTCGACACACTCGATGCGCATGTCCGCCCGGGCGTCCGGGCCGTGCGGCCGGGGCCGGAGGGCGTCGAGGATGTCCGTATCGGTGGGAGTCGGCTGGTCGGGGCCTTCACGGGTGGAGCGGCGGGTGCCGACGACCAGGCGTACACCCGGCAGTGCGGCCAGGGGGCGCAGGAGGGTGTCGGCGATGACCAGGGGCTGCTCGGCTTCGTCGAGGGCGTCGAACAGCAGGGTCAGCGGGGCCTGGCGGGTACGGAGCTGTTCGACGAGTCGGGTGGCGAGGTCACCGGGAGGCAGGCCGTCAGCGGCCTGCCGGACGAGATCGGGAAGGTCTGCGGCTGCTGCGATGAGGTGGGTGACGCGGGTGGGAGTGAGGCCCGAGAGATGGGCGACAAGGTCGAACGGATCGTCCGGGCGCGGTGTCCCGGCAGGCAGCGGGGACAGGTGGCCGTGGCGGACCAGGACCTCGCGCAGAGCGGTTCGGGTGTGGAGGACGATGTGGCCGAGGAGGGCTGATTTGCCGGCGCCGGCGGGGCCGGTGACGACCAGGGCGCCGTGGGTGGCGGTGGCCAGCCAGTGGAGGATCTGGTCGCGCTCGACGGTACGGCCGTGGAAGTACCAGGCGAGTTCGCCGAGTTCGGCTCCGGATGCCTTGGGTAGGAAGTGGCGCTGCTCGTCGGCCGGGAGCTGGTCGATGACGGCTTGCAGCTCGGCGAGCTGGTCCAGAGGAGCCGACACGGCGGTGGCGACATCGGGGAGCACACGGACGAGCCGGTCGTGGTCTTCGTCGACGGTGTCGGCGCGGTAGCCGCCGAGTTCCCGGGCGAGGCCGATACCGAGGGTGGCGAGACCGATGGAGCGCTGGCCGCGGAAGGTGACGGTCAGGGCCCGTTCGAGGGCATGGGTGAAGGCGCCGAGTTCGGCGTAGCCCTCGGCGGCGGTGGACAGCAGCAGGTACCGGCGGGCCTCGGTGCGCTGGGTGAGGAGTGCGGCGTGGACAGCCTGGGCGAAGCGGCGGGAGAAGCAGGCGTCGAGGACGACGATCGCCCAGTTGTCGGCGTTGTCGGGGTGGAGTTGGCGGGTGCTGATGGCGCGAGCGATGTCGTAGGGCGAGACGCCGGTGTCGCTGAGGGCCGGGGTGTGGCAGTGGGCGAGGCTGTCGGCGCTTCCGTGGCCGAGCCAGTAGAGGATGGTGTCACCGGTGCGTGCGGGCTCGGGCGCGCCGGTCCAGGCGCCGAGGCGGTCTTCGACGGCCTGCCGGTGGCGGTCCTCGTCCGGGACCGTCCAGGGGTTGAGGTGTAGGCCGTAGGGGGCGAGCAGGTCGGCGACGGCCCGCACGTGCGTCTCGGTGTCCAGGTCGGGGTGGTGGTGGTAGGTGGTGAAGTTGACTGGGAACAGCTCGGCCACCGCCGCCTGGCGGGTGCTGTCATCGCTGGCGGGCGCCGCCTGGTGTTGTGCGGGAGTGGGAGGCGCACTGGTCTCGGTGTCATGGGTGGTCATGGGTGGGGGCCGGGTTCCGGGTCAGGCGTCGGAGAGGCCGGCGAGGACGAGCTGGGTGATGGGCACGTGGGCGCCGGTGTCGAGGATCACGCGGTACAGGTCCGGCGTGTCGGGGGTGAAGCGGGTGGTCAGGGTGCCGTCGGTGAAGTCGGGGTCGCGCCTGAGGGTGAGGGGGTGGCCGGGGCGGCCGGTGGTGGCGCTGTGGACGCTCAGGCGCACACCCGCCGGGGTGTTTAGACCGGTGACGTGGAGGGTGAGCGGCTCGCCGACGGTCCCGCCGAGGTGGGGGGTTTCCAGACCGGGTCCGTTGCCCTCGCCGTTACCGGCGAGGTGGGCGCCCTGCGGGCGTTCCAGGGCGATGCGTCGGATCTGTCGCAGGACCTCGTCGTGGCGCATCAGACTGCTGTGCTGGCTGAACACGTAGGTGACGGCTTCGGTGCCCAGGCGGGCGGACGGCACGTGGACGGTGCCGTCGCCGGAGGCGTCGCGCCGCACCGGGAGCCCGGTGTCCGGGTGGCGCAGGAGTGCGCGGTCGTCGCCGATGTCGAAGGAGTGCCGGCGCCCCACCGCGACCACACGCTCGGCGCGCTCCTCCTCGTCAAGAACCTGCACGGTGGGCTGGGCTTCGCCGACGACCGCCCTGTGTCCGGGCAGGGTGAACCCGTTCTCGCGGTAGCGCGCGTGCTCGGCGAGGGAGCGGGCGGCCAGGTGCTCGTCGCCGCCGAAGCGGGCGACGTCCCCGGGGGTGAGCCGGTCGACGTCCAGACCGCGGTCCAGGCATCGGTAGCCGGGCAGCAGGTCGTGGACGCCCGGGAGTGTCGCGGCCAGCGGCTGGAGGCGCCGCGGCAGCCAGCCGGGCTTCGGTGAGGCATGCAGGAGGTTGAGTTTGAGGATGGAGTTGGCCGAGCCGAGGAACGGCGTTCCGACGGTGATCACCGCCCGGGTGTCGGCGGCCAGTCCCGGGTCCTGCTCCAGGGCGGCCCGCACCAGGAGCCCGCCCATGGAGTGGGCGGCGAACAGCAGCCTGGGCTGCCGCTCACCCGCCGCCCGCCACTCGGGCCGGGCCGCCACCCGCTCCCGCCACCAGGTCAAGTGCGCGCGGGCCCGCCGGGCCAGAAGCGCCCCGTTGTAGGCGACGGCCAAGCGCCAGTCGTACGGGAACGGCGCCACCGCGTCCGGGGCCAGGGTGACGCCTTGCAGGGTTTTGAGCAGGTCGGTGTAGGGCTCGATGCCCTTGAGGATGGGAAGCCACCACGGCCTGGTCAGCAGCGCGGTGGCGTGGATGCGGGTCAGTGGGGCCCGCAGGGCGGTGGCGGCGTCGGCGGCCTGTTCCCGCGGGTCGGCGTGCAGCGCGTCCAGCAGTCCCGTGCCCGCCGGGCGGTCGGTGAGCACCCTCGGGTCCGCGCCCCACAGCGGGCGGCCTGTCGCAGTGTCCTCAAGGACACTGCCCATGATGCCCGGCACCACGATGCAGGCATCCCGGGTCCGGTCGTCGAAGACCTGCGGCATCCCGGTGCGCGGCACGAAACCGAGGTGCCCGCCGAATCCATCCCCCAGAGTTCCCATGCCACTTGACGATAGTGGAGCACACCTACCGGCCGTGCGGGCTTCACCGGAGAGCGGCCGCAGGTCCCGCGGATTCGACAGCAGTCGGAAGGGGGTGACTGCGCGCCCTCGATTCGCCGACCGGGCAGGGGTGAGGGTCGGCCGCGATGCGGCCGACGTCTGTCGGCCTTCCAATGCGGCAGCAGGGTGGGGCCTTGTCAGGCCGTGTGTCATGGTGTCCGGGTTCGTGGCGGCGGGATGCGGAAATAGGATGTTGTTGTTCTGCTCACCGAAGCTGCAGGCGGCGGGACCCAAAAGACCGGCCGCCGGGCGGGACACGCCTGGTCACACGGCCACGACGGCAGGGTGTTGGCGGTGGCGGTGTTCACCGCTACGGACGGCAGCCCCCCGCCTCGCTTCGGCCGGCGACGACCGAACGGTGCGGATCTGGAACCCCAGCACACGAACAGGGCATTCACTTCCTCTGACGGACAGTGTCTACTCCCTGACGGTTGCTCATCGTCGATACGGACGCGGGATTCATTGTGATCGACGTGTCGTCCGTACCCGCCGACCCCGCTCGATATCCGTTGCTGTTCCTGGCTGGGCGCTCTCCTGCCGCTCAAGAGCGGATCGGGATCCAGCAGGATCGAGTGGTGGTTGCTTCGATGAAGCCCGGAACCCGGGCGGTGCGTGTGGCTATCGTCGTGCGGTATGGGGACTGTGGGAAGTGCGGCCGATGGTGGTTCGGCCGGAGTATTCCCGGTGAACTTCACCGCCTACCGGCACCATGCCGACCTCGATACCGAGGGCCATGTGCGGGAGATCGCCCGCCTGCTGGCCCCGTTCGGTCTGGACGTCGACATCTGGCCGGTCGGGGGCGAGGAGCGGGACCGCCAGGCGGTCGAGGACCGGCTCGGCGCCTGGGCCGACGCGGACTGCCCGTCCGGCCGGGGAAACTCGTTGCTGTACTGGGTCGGCCACGGCAGCGCCGGCCACCTGGCCCACCACCGTACCCCGGCTCCGATCAGGACCGGGGTGAGCCCGGTCGAAGTGGCCGACGCGATCGGCTCCCGCCAGCTCCACCCCGCCAACGAGGACAGCTGGGCGATCGTGGTCCTGGACGCCTGCTTCTCGCGCGACTTCGCCATCGCCGTCCACCTGCACCTCCTGCAGCACCACGGCGACGCCGGGCGGTATCTGCTGCTGTCCACCGCCGCCCGGGGACCCGCCGAGCTCGGCGGCTTCACCCGCGCCCTGGAACGCGCCCTGACCAGCGCGTTCCCCGAGCGCGAGAGCATCGGCCTGGCCGAGCTCGGCCAGGAACTCGCCCGCGACCTGGCCGGCTACCGCGCCGACACCACCGACGACCGGCGCGACCGGCTCGTCAACCGCGAGACCATCGCCGCGTTCAGCTCCTCCCTCGACCAGCTCGCCGAGCTGCGGGCCGTCGTCAACGAGCTGCCCACCGACGAACGGCGCCACTTCGTGCCCAAGGCCTCCGGCGCCGAACTCGGCGAACTCGCCTGGTACTTCCATGGCCGAACCCTCCAACGCGACCGCATCCTGCGCTGGCTGGACACCGCCACCCACGGCGCCCTGGTCGTCACCGGCCCCGCCGGCGCCGGCAAATCGGCCCTCCTCGGCCACGTCCTCCTCCACACCCGCAGCGACATGCGCGACATCCTGATCCGCCACGGCCACCTCACCGCGCTCCCACCCGGAACGCCCTGCCCCGACGATCCGTTCGACCTCACCGCCCATCTCGCCGGCCACACCCTCCACCAGACCATCCAGCTCGTCGCCGACGCGGCAGGCCTGCCCCGCCTCGCCCGCATCGCCGCGCAGGGACGGCCCCCCGCCGATCTCGCCGGCCGCCTGATCACCGAACTGCGCGATCGCCCGAACAGGCTGACCCTGCTGTTCGACGCCCTCGACGAAGCCGACCAGCCCGTGGCCATCGCCGAGAGTCTCCTGCGGCCCCTGGCCGCCCTGCCCGGCGTTCGTCTGGTCATCGGCACCCGCCGCTCCACCCGCGAAGGCCCCGACCACCCCTCCCTCGCCGACACCGACCTCCTCGACATCCTCCGGCTCCGCCCGACCGGATCCGGCACGGCAACGGGTCGCCCGCTCCTGGTCGAGGTCGGCCAGGATCCGGAGGCCCTCGCCGGATACCTGCGCGCCAAGCTCACCACGGCCAAGCACCGCGGGGACCTGGACGCCGACGACACCACCGTCGCCTCCGCCGTCCACCGCCTGGTCAGTGACCACCCACAGCGCGGCGGTGAGCCGCAGCAGTTCCTCTACGCCCGCCTCGCCGTCCACGAACTCCTCAACAACCCCGCCCTCGTCATCGACCCCGCGCCGCTGATCGGCCGCACCCACCGTCAGCTCTTCACTCTCGCCCTCGAACGCCTCCACCACCTCAACCCCCACTACACCCTCCTGCTGCGGGCCCTCGGTCTGGCCCAGGGCCGCGGCCTGCCGGTCCAGGACGGCATCTGGAGCACCATCGCAGGCGCCCTCGCCACCGACCCCACCGACACCCGGGAGAGCATCCCCGGTTTGCTCCGTGACGCCGCTCCCTATCTCGCCCTCGACCAGGAACACGGCCAGAGCGTCTACCGCCTCGCCCACCGCACCTTCACCGAACACCTCACCACCGTCCACGACAGTCCACGCTCCCACGCGGCTGTCACCACCGCGCTGATCCACGATGCCGCCGCAGCCCTGGAACCGCTGAGCACCCGCGTCCGCGCCGGTGACGGTGTGCCGCAGGCGGCCGTCAGCCCGTACATCCGTCACCATCTCGCCGCGCACGCCCGCCTCGGCCACACCAGCGGAGCCCTTCACACCCTGGGTGGACACCCCGGCGTCCTGGACGCGCTCGACCTCACCAGCATCACCACCGCGGTCTTCGGCCACGGCCTGCCCGCCCGGGACTTGCCGCCCTCCATCGCCGGCGCCGCTCTGCTTCAGCACCACGCCCGCGACACCACCTCCGAGCAGCAGGCCGACGCCACCGCCATGGCGTGGCGCCGGTGGTGGCGCCGACTCGGCACGACCTGCATCCAGGGCACCGCACCGCCCGTTGAGCCGGCCCTCCGAACGACCGGAACCTGGATCCCCGACCTGGTCGCGGGCTCCGCCCGCCGACGTTCCCTCCAGCTCCAGCTCACCGGCCACACCAAGTTGGTGCGGTCGGTGGCGGCGTTCACCGCGCCCGACGGCACCCCGCGCCTCGCCACCGGCAGCCACGACGGAACGGTACGGGTCTGGGATCCCGTCACCGGCACCCAGATCGGCGAACCCCTCACCGGCCACACCGACTGGGTGATCGCGATGACGGCGTTCGCCGCACCCGACGGCACCCCGCGCCTCGCCACCGGCGGCAGCAGTGGGACGGTGCGGATCTGGGACCCCGCCACCGGCACCCAGATCGGCGAACCCCTCACCGGCCACACCGACTGGGTGCGGTCGGTGGCGGCGTTCGCCGCGCCCGACGGCACCCCCCGCCTCGCCACCGGCGGCAGCGACAAGACGGTGCGGATCTGGGACCCCGCCACCGGAGCCCAAGTCGGCGAACCCCTCACCGGCCACATCGCCCTGTTGGCTGCGGTGGCGGTCTTCACCGCGCCCGACGGCACCCCCCGCCTCGCCACCGGCAGCGGCGACGGAACAGTGCGGATCTGGGATCCCGCCACCGGAGCCCAAGTCGGCGAACCCCTCACCGGCCACACCTACGGGGTGCACGCGGCGGCGGTGTTCACCGCGCCCGACGGCACCCCCCGCCTCGCCACCGCCGGCGGCGCCGGGACGGTGCGGATCTGGGATCCCGCCACCGGCACCCAGATCGGCGAGCCCCTCACCGGCAACCTGGGATCGGTGAAGGTGTTGGCGGTGTTCGCCGCCCCCAATGGCGCCCCCCGCCTCGCTGTGGTCAGCGGCGACGGGACGGTGCGGATCTGGGACCCCGTCACCGGAGCCCAGATCGGGAAGCCTCTCGCCGGCCACACCCACTCGGTGTGGTCGATGACGGTCTTCAACGCGCCCGACGGCACCCCCCGCCTCGCCACCGCCGAAGGTACGACGGTGCGGATCTGGGACCCTGCCGACGAGCTCGGCGCACCCCAGGCCAGCCGCACGCAACCGATGGAGGCGGTGGCGGTCTTCAGTGCGCCCGACGGCACCCCCCGCCTCGCCACCGCCGAAGGTGCGACAGTGCGGATCTGGGACCTCGCCACCAACACCCCGATCGGCGAGCCCCTCACCGGCCACAACGCCTGGGTGGCCGCGTTGGCGGTCTTCAGTGCGCCCGACGGCACCCCCCGCCTCGCCTCGGGAGACGACGACGGGGTGGTGCGGATCTGGGACCCCGCCACCGGTACCCGGATCGGCGAACCCCTCACCGGCCACACCTACGGGGTGTGGTCGGAGGCGGTATTCACCGCACCTGACGGCACCCCCCGCCTCGCCACCGCCGGCAACGACGGGACCGTGCGGATCTGGGACCCCGCCACCGGCACCCAGGTCGGCCCACCCCTCACCGGCCACAAGGATTATGTGAACGCACTGGCGGTGTTCACCGCACCTGACGGCACCCCCCGCCTCGCCTCGGGCGGCGACGACGGGACGGTGCGGATCTGGGACCCCGCCACCGGCACCCAGGTCGGCCCACCCCTCACCGGCCACAGAAGCTTCGTGAAAGCGCTGACGGTGTTCACCACACCCGACGGCACCCCCCGCCTCGCCAGCAGCAGCAGCGACAAGACGGTGCGGATCTGGGACCCCGCCACCGGCACCCAGGTCGGCCCACCCCTCACCGGCCACAGCGGACCAGTAGAAGTGGTGGCCGCATTCACCGCTCCGAACGGCGCCCCTCTCATCGCCTCGGGAGACGACGACGAGACGATGTGGGTCTGGGACCCCACCACCGGATCTGGAACCGTGCTGCCCCTTGCGGCGGTCGTCCACTCACTGACGGCGAGCCGTGGCCTGCTCGTCGCAGGCACCAACACTGGATTCCTCTGCCTCGACACCTCGTCGGTGAACAACCTCCCCGCGAGCATCGAACTCGGCGCTCCGCCTCCCTGATCTCTGCCTGCCCCAGCCTCCCAACCGGATCGCCCGCAACAGTCGGCCATCTGCTCGATGCTCACCTCGACGGACAGCGGCCGGGTCGCGTGCCGGCGCAGCGTCTCGTCGAAAGCCGACGTCGTGGAGTAGAGGAAGCTCGCCTGCGGTGACCAGCGCCAGGCCGATCAGGCCGATGTTCGCGCCGCCAGCGACGTCCCGCTCACGGAGCAGCTGGTCCTGCCCGCCTACGGCCAAGCCGCGGCCGCCCGATCCCGGGCCCCGGCCCGGGAGGCGGCGTTGCTCGCCCGCCCCAGCCGGGGGTCAGGCCGCCGACGACCTGGAGAGCGTAGCTGTGCGCCGATTTGTGACGACTGACAAGGCGGCACAGGGCAACCGGAGTCCAGTCGGTCGGGCAGCACGAACCATCACTGGCCCGCGTGGGCGACGTTACGCTTGCTGGCCCGTCCCCGGGCGCGGACAGCAACGGCTACAACGCCCACGACACCGTGTTTCAGCGAGAGCAACGCATTCAGGAGCCGGTGCCGTTGGCAGCCGGGGCTTTGGTGATGGACTCGGATGTCCCGATGGCGGTCTGCCTCAGCCCACATCGAGCACGTGCAGACGGCGCTGTCGGCCAAGTCATCGCAGCACTTCAGCCGTTCGGGACAATGCCCCGGGTACAGGACAAACCCACCGACAGGGCCTTACCTGTTTATCAGGCTAGAAGTCCCGCAGGGTGCTGTCGAGGCGGCTCATGATCCAGCGGATGAGTTTCTTGTCAAGCGCGAGGCCCGTGTTCCGGGCCATCTCGTCGCGTGCGTGGTAGGTGACGTTGGCCCAGCTGCGGAAATTGCCGTGGCAGACGTAGTCGTCGGTGTACATGATCAGGTCGTTGTCCGCTTCCTCCCACAGGGGGTGGAAGGCGGGGATGTGGGTGAGCACGTCGGCCGGTGTGAGGGGGCGGAACTGCTCCCAGTCGTGGATGCGCGAGGCCAGGGCGCGGCGGTCCCTGAGTTTCTTGTGGGTGCTGTCGGCGCCGACGAAGACGAGGGGCTGCTGGGTCCGGTCCCAGAGGGTGCGCAGGTATTCGAAGGCTGTGGCGCTGAGGTGTTGGGCTTCGTCGCACAGCAGGACGTTCGGGGTGTCGGCCAGGGTGTGGACGAGGTGTTCGTAGGGGACCTCGGGGGGCAGTTCGAGGGCCTGGGCGAGGGCGGTGTGGATGTCACTGTTCTTCATGCCGAGGTGGATCTGCAGGCGGATGGTGGTGTCGGGGGCGAGTTCGCGCAGGGTGGCGTGGATGGCGAAGGTCTTGCCGAGGCCGACGTCACCGTGGATGCCCATCATGGCGCGGGCTGCGATGACCTTCTCCAGTTGCATGCCGACCCTGCGGGCCGCGTCGGTGGCGACGGCCCGGGCTTCGGGCAGGCGCAGGTAGTGGTCGTCCTGCGGGCGGGGCAGGAGGCCGGGGCGCGCGGTGGACCGGTGGTCGTTCACGTGTCCTCAGTTCTCGGGTCCGTGGGCCGGGCGTGGGGCTTGCGGGTCGCTGATCGGGGTGGTCCAGTGGGCGGACGGTTCGGGAAGCGGGATGTAGTCGGGCAGGGCTTCGCCGGCGGTGTCGTGGGCGTTGAGTTCGCGCAGTTGGCGAGTGGCTTCCTGGTGGGTGATGGTCAGGAGCGGTTTGGGCGGGGCGGGCTGGGTGAGTGCGGCGAAGCGTTCGTCCCTGCTCTTGTCCGCGTCGCGTAGGCGGGATCGCAGGCGGGCGGCTTCGCGTGAGCGGGCGTTGAGGAGGGCGCGGACTTCCCTGGCGGTGGCTTGGTCGGCCGGGCGGGCCTGGCCAAGGTGCCGGCCGGTGGCGGCGTCGTAGAGTTCGATCTCGTCCTCGTGGTGGGGCATGTAGCGCAGGTGGACCTTGCGGCCGACCTGGGTGGTGGGGGTGTGCATCCAGGGGGCGGTGTAGTCGCGGTTGCGCCATCGCACGCCGGCCGGGTGGATGGTCAGTGCGTTGCCGTGGCGGGCGAGGGTGAAGGTGTGGATGTCGGTGGGGCTGACGTCCCAGACCGGGGAGAGGTCCTCGTTCCAGGCCTGGGCGGGGGTTCGCCCGCCCATGGTGGGGATGGTGTGCTCGGTGTTCCAGTGGGTGACCCATTCGCGCAGCTTGAGGACGAAGGACTCCAGGGTGAGCAGGTGCTCCGGCTCCTTGTTCTTGCGTGGTGGGGTGGAGGGGTCGTGGGTGTAGCCGGGCATGCCCTTGAAGAGCATGTCCTTGACGGCGCCGTTGACGGCTTCGACGTGGGGTTTGAGGTCGGGGCGCCGGGGCGGCAGTCTGACCAGTTCGACGGCGAACGCCGCGAGGGCCTGGCCGACCGCGTTGGACAGGAAGTCCTTGCCGCCGTCCACGCGGACCCGGCCGGGCAGTCCTCCGAAGGGTCCGTGGCCCTGGGTGCGCAGCAGGGCGTCGCGCAGGGCGAGGAGGATGCTTTCGCTGCTTCCGTGCTGGGGGCTGACGGCGAGTCCGCAGATGGCGTTGGTGGCGGCGTCGACGAACCAGGTGATCCAGGGTTTGCGGACGATTCGGCCGTCGATGACGATGCGGACGCTGGCTTCGACGTGGTCGGTTTCCCAGTACTGGTTGCGGTGGCCGCGGGGGCGGGTGCCGTGGAGGTCGTGGCGGCGGCGGGCTTGTTCGCCGCCGGCCAGGCCTGCGCGTTGGCCTTTGGGGATGTCGTGTTCGACGGCGCGGTAGAAGGTGGCTCTGGAGGGCAGGGGTGGTGCGTCTTGGGGGGTTTCGTTGCGGAGTTCTTGGTAGGCGGCGGCGACGTTGCCGCGGTGGCGGGCGATGGCGGTGTGCATGTCGGGGGTGAGGGTGAAGCGGTCGCGGGTGGTGGGGGTGTAGTGGCCGTGGTGGGTGCGGGCGTTGGCGATCCAGCGGTGGACGGTGCGGGGGGTGACGCTGAAGGTGGCGGCGGTGAGGTTGATGTGGGTGGCGGTGAGTTGGCCTTCGGCGTGCAGGTGCAGGAGGCGGCGTACGCCGGCTGCGCGCAGTTCGGTGATGCTCGGCTCGGGCGGGGGTGGTGGATTCACGGCGGGTTTCCGGTGGCCGGGGCGAGGTGGGGTGGGGGTGGTCAGGCGGGGGCGAGGGTGAGGAGGCCGGCGCCGTGGGCCTTGCCGCGTCCGATGCCGTGGGTGAGGGCGGTGTGCAGGAGGGCGGGGTCGGTGATCAGGGCGGTGCCGTCGAACTGGGTGAGGCTGTGGTGGGGGCCGGGGGTGGTGTAGTCGCGGCGGAAGCGGCGGCGGGTGGCGGTGGTGGTGCGGATGTCGAGGCCTGCGTGGGTGGCTTTGCGGTGCCACCAGGCGAGGGCTTCGTCGCCGTGCAGGGCGGTGAGGGTTCCGCGTTTGGCGGTGCCGTTGCGGACCTGTTCGGTCATGCGGTGTGCGACGGGGTTGGCGGTGATGCGGTAGTGGACGGGCAGGCCGGGGGTGAGGGCTTGGAGCATGGGGGTGAGGTCTTTGGTGGTGCAGGTGCCGTAGCCGTTGGGCAGGGCGGTCAGGTCGGGGTGTACGGCGGTCTGGACGAGCAGGGTCGGGGTGTTGTCCTCGTCGA
Source organism: Kitasatospora sp. NPDC058406 (assembly GCF_042722765.1). Taxonomy (NCBI): domain Bacteria; kingdom Bacillati; phylum Actinomycetota; class Actinomycetes; order Kitasatosporales; family Streptomycetaceae; genus Kitasatospora; species Kitasatospora sp. NPDC058406. The sequence goes on along the minus strand of NZ_JBHXKE010000009.1, from coordinate 26,734 downwards.
GGCGGAAGAGCAGGCCGGCGTCCTTGCGGGGGGTGGGTCCGGTGCGTTCGGGGATGAGGCGCATGAGGGTCTTGTGGAGGCTGTCGGCGGCCTTCAGGTCGGCGCGGGCGGCGTTGTGGTGCGGGTTGAGGCGGATGAGGGTCAGGGTGTGGGCGGCCATGCGGGGTCCTTGTGGAGGTAGGCGGTGAGGGTGTCGATGGGGCGTTTTCCGGCGTACAGGTGAGCGGGGAGGTTCTTGGTGGTGCGCCACAGGGGGCGGGCGAGGTAGGTGCGGTGTTCGGTGCGCCAGTCGGTGGGTTCGGCGGCGAGTTCGTTGCGGGGAGGGGCGTGGGGCTTGTCGGCGGGGGGTGTTTCCCACCAGAAGGTGACGGGTGCGGTGCGGCCGGTGGGGGGGGTGGGCCAGCTGACAGGGGTGCGAGTGAGGAGTTCGGTGATCGGGTCGGGCAGGGGCGAGCCGAGGACGAGAGGTTCGTCGGGGACGCAGGCGCGGCGGCCGAGGAAGGGCGCGCGGGCGGGGTTGTCGAGGGCCTCGGCGATGTCGTCGATGAGCGGGCCGGGGCCGGTGACGGCGACGGTGAAGACGGCGCCGGCCAGGTAGTGGCGGCGGGAGACGAGTGTGGCTGCCTGGGCTGTGCGTTTGCCGCCATCGGCCAGGAGCAGGCGTCTGTCGGGCGGGTAGCCGCCGCCGACGGTGTGGTAGTCCTCGTGGGGGGTGCCGGGGTTGTCGACGCGGACGGTGAAGGTCAGGTCGCGGTGGCTGGGCCGGCCGGGCAGTTGCTCGTAGGGGGTGAGGGCGTTGTCGCGGGTGCGGCCCTGGGCGGCGGTGATCAGGCCGATCAGGCCGGAGCGGGTGGGGTGCAGGGCGGTGTCGCGGTGGTGCGGGAAGGCCGCGTGCTGGCCCCACGCCTGCCACACCCCGGCCAGGCGCAGCAGCAGGCCGCTCATGCGGTGTCCCGGGTGTGGGGGTAGGCGGTGGTGGTGACGGCGGCGGTGAGGTCGTCGAAGGAGGGGTGGTGGGTGCCGAGCGGCGCGATGGGGGTGTCGAAGGCGCCGGCGTGGCCGTGGGCGAGGCGGTGGCGGGTGCCGATGAGGCGGTCGACGGCGGTGGCGTAGGAAGCGAGTGCGTCGCGGGCGGGTTGGGTGTAGCCGCCGCGGGGGTGGGCGGTGACGGGTTGTTCGAAGGCGGCGCTGTAGGAGACGGGGCGGCGTTCGCGGATGGTGTAGTGGACGAGGTCGGGCAGGCTGTGGTGGGCGGTGGCGGTCTTCTTGGCCTGGGGCAGGGTCATGATGAACGCGTCGGTGAATGCGGTGAGCAGGCGTCGGGCGCGGTCGGTGTCGCTGTTGACGTTGGCGAGCAGGTCGGTGAGGTTGACGGTCGCGTAGCGGTAGAACAGGCCGGTGGTGAGGAAGGCGGTCTGCAGGTGGGCGCTGCCGTGTTCGCCGGGCCGGGGCCAGTCCTCGACGCTGGTGAAGTAGTCCGGCTGGAGGTCGGCCTTGTGGACGGTGTAGGCGGGGGCCATCTGCAGGGCTGCTTCGACGTGGGCGTCGGGCAGTTCGGCGTGCATGCGGCCGAGCAGGGCGATGCTGTCGGTGCGGCGGGTGAGGACTGCGGCGATCTTCTTGGTGGGCAGCAGGGCCTTGAGGGCGGGCTTCTTGGTGGCCGCGGTGTATTCGGTGTGGCCGTCCTCCAGGGCGGTGCGGTGTTCGGTGCACAGGTCGGCGAGGGCGTCGGTGATGTCGGCGGGCACGTAGGCGAGTGCGAGGGTGCGGTTGTTGTTGGCGGTGTCGGTCTTGAGGCCGCCGGTGGTGGCGCTGCGGGCGACCTGGGCGCCGGCGAAGGCGGCGAGGTCGGCGGGCCAGCCCCGGGTGCGCAGGTGTTCGGCGAGGACGGCGGGCAGCTGGCGGGTGCGGGCGGCCGGCTCCTTGAGTTCTTCCTCGATGTCGAGGCGGATGACGCGTTTCCACGCCTGGCTGGAGACCATGGCGCGGGTGGTGTTGCCGACGTCGATGGTCTTCGGTTCCTGGGCGTCGTTGCGGTTGAGGTTGGCGGCGGGGACGGCCTGCAAGACGTGCAGGTCGAGGAAGCGGTGGCGCATCAGGCGGGGTCCTTCACGGTGTCGAGGTGCAGGTAGAAGTTGTCGAGCCAGCGGGTGCCGACCTGCCCGGCGGTGTGGGCGCGCAGGGCCAGGTCGTCCAGCAGGACGGCCCAGTCGGGGCGCAGCCCGGCGGAGGCGAGGCGTTCGGCGAGGGCGGGCAGGCGGCGGTGGAGCTGGTCCTCGGCCAGACGCACGAGGACCTTGAGGTCGTCCTCGGTGCGGCCGGGGTTGAAGCCGTGGTCGCGGACCGCGGTGGCGAGGGTCGTCCCGAGGTCGGGGCGCCGGCGCCACGCGGGGGTCCGGTAGGGGTCATCCACCGTGTCCGGCCGGGCGGTGGGGGTGGTGTTCTCGTCGAAGGGGTCGGCGGTCTCGGGGACGCTGGGGGTAGTCAGGGCGATGAGGGCGGCGACGGTGTAGTGGGCGCGGCGTGCCCCGTGGCTGCGGGTGAGGCGGCTGAGGTGGGGTGTCAGGTCGAGGCAGTCCTCGACGGGCCTGCCCCGGCCTCTTTTGAGGGCGGTGCGGACGGCGGGCCGGGTGCACAGGGCAGCGATGTCGGTGACGAAGTCCTGGCAGTGGCGGCGGTGCTCGGGTGCGGTGGCCATCAGCTCCCCTTGGGCAGGCGGGCGCCGGCGAGGCGCAGCGTGGTCGTGGCGGTGGTGCGGGCGCGGGCGGCTGCGCTGTGCTGGATCACGGCGCTGGCGGTGGCCTGGCGCAGGGCGGTGATCGCGTCGTGGGCGAAGGCGGGGCCCACCGGGTGGTCGGTGTCGTGCAGCAGGCGCCAGAACGTCTTTTCCGCGAGTGGCCAGTAGGCGGCGGCGGCGCGCTCGGCCCAGCGGCTCCTGCGTGCGGGTCGGCTGCTTCTGTTGGCGCCGGGCGGGGTGGTGGTGTCCTTCCATGCCTGGTTGGCGGCCCTGGTCAGAGCGTGCTCGATGTCTTCGGCGGTGCGGCAGCAGTCGGCGATGCGCTGGGCGCGCCCGGGGTCGTTCTCCTGGGCCCAGGCGAGCAGTGGTGGGGTCAGCGCGGTGTACCAGCCGTAGTCGACGCTCTTGGGGTCCTGGTGGAAGCCGTGGACCCGTACGCGCAGGGTGTCGCGGACGGCGGGGGGAAGGTCGTTGAGGGTGTCGAAGACCTGCGGCCTGCGGGCGCGGGCGCTCTCGTCGGGGGCCAGCAGCAGCGCTTCCAGTTCCCGCCACCAGGCCCGCCCGGTGTCCGCCCGGCGCACGGCCTGGCGTTTCCCGGGGTCGTTGGCGGTGGGGTTCAGCTGCAGGACGACGTAGGGGTCGAGGGCCGCGGGCTTGGGGTGGCGGGTGGCCCAGGCCAGGTGCACGTCAGTGACGGTGGTGCCGTCGGGGCCGGGCACGAGCAGGAGCGCGTGGCGGGAGCGGGCGGTCAGCAGCCGACCCGGCCAGGTCACCGGGGCCGGCGGGGCCATCGGGTCCGGCAGGTCCTCTTCCTCCCACGGGCACCGGTCGACGACGGGCTGGTAGTCGCCGTGGAACGCCGGTATGCCCGCCAGCAGGGTCTGGAACAGGGTGCGGCCCAGCGGGTGGAAGGACACGGCGCCGCGCAGCGGGCCGCTGGTGAGCTTGTTGTGCCGGTACGTGCCCACCGTGCGGTGCTTGGCGGCGCCGGAGCGTCCGTAGAAGTGGTGGAGCAGCAGGTGCTGGACGGCCTCGGCCGTCGGGACGGGATGGGGTGCGGCGTCGGTGTGGGGGCCGAACCAGGCGAAGTTGTTTCCCGTGGCGCGGCCGAAGACGAGCGCGTTGATGCCGGCCGGGTCGCTCTCCTGGGCCAGCCGCGGATCCTGCAGCCAGGGGCGCACGGGGTGAAAGGCGTCGAGGCGGTACTCGTGCCGGTCGAAGTAGGCGTGGACCTCTTTCGCGTCGAACCGGCCGGTGTCCTCAAGCAGGTCACGGCGCAGCCGGTTCCACCGCGACGCGCTCAGCTCCTCGTCATCCAGGCCGCAGATGCGGGCTGCGATGGCGCTCGCCACGCGCAGGACGGCGGAGGATACCGGCGGGATCGCAAACGCCAGGTCGTCGAACTCGTGGGCGCGTAGGAGGAGTTCACGCAGTCCGACGTGCTCGTAGGTGGTGCGGGTGCGCACCGGGATCCAGGGCCGGTCGGCGATGCTGAAGGACGGCCGGTCGGGGGCGGTACTGCTGGACACGGGGCGGCTCCACAGGCCGGCCCGGGGGCGCGGCAGGAGAGGCGGACAGGGACGGGGGCGGGCGGCATGCCGCCGCCGGGATCGGCGTGCCTGACGGCGTGCGGGAGCTGGCCAGGCGCCCCCGCAGCGAGGCGCGTCCTGGTCGCCGGCGGGCTGCGGCCACCACGACACGGGGACGGTGATCCATGGGCTGCCGGGCCTCGGGCGCGGGCGCGAGGCGTGCGACGCAGGCGCAGCGTCCGGGGCGACAGTCTGCGCCCGTCAAACTATTGATGATCTGTCACATATGGTCTAGAGAAAGGGAGTTGAGAGTTTCACAGGTCGCAGTCCGGCTCGGCGACGCCCGCTGCGCCAGCCAACCACGACGCCCCCGGCAATGCACAACCGGTGAGAATTATGCGACTTACAGTCGCCGCATGGGGTAGGGTGTCCCCTTCCCGGCACGGGCGCCCCGGCCCCCGGCCCCCGGCCCCCGGCCCCCGGCCCAAGCGGATCACACGGTCGTGCACACGGGTGGGCGGCCCGAGACGGGATCCGGTCCCACCCGCTCCCTCTCCCCCGCTGCTGCGGCACACCGCCGGCTGTCGCTCCCCTCAGGTTCGGAGGCTGCCTCGGACAAGGGCCGGGCTGGTCAGTCCCGTTCGCGGACCAGGCCGAGCTCGGGGTCGATCCGCATCCGACTCTCCCCGAACCGGTGGAAGCCCTCGCCGGGCAGCAGCACGATGTCGGCCAGCAGCGGATGGTCACGCCAGGCGGGCGGCGCGGCGTTGAACACGGGCACGTACGGGATCCAGGCACGCGGAGCCGGCAGCGTGCGCTGCAGGATCGCCCGCACCTGCGCGGCGGTGGGCCGGCCGGTCACAGGCAGCGGGTGTTCCCCGGCCGCGTCCAGCGTCAGCGTCCGGCTTCCCGGTCGGCGGTGGCACGGCAGCAGGCGCCTGGGCAGGACTCCGGGGCGGGTGACGGCCTGGGCGGCGGTCAGGTGCTGGCGGTGCAGGTCGGCCAGCGAGGAGACCCACGCGGGCAGTGGCACGAGCTGCCGGACGCTCAGATGCTCCTGCCCGCCGACGGCCGCCATGTACCCGGCCAGCCGCTGCTCCAGGTCCCAGACAGCGCGGTGGAAGGTGGAGGGGATGCCGTGGACCGCCTCAAGGAGTTCCTGGACGCGGCCGGGGATCTCGACGACCTCCTGTCCGAGGCCCTGCAGCAGGGTGGCGGTCTCGTGCAGGAGGAAGGCCGGCTCGAGCGGCCGCCAGTGCGGCGGGATCGACGTGTCGCCGTCGGCGTTCGTCGGCACAAGCACAGTCAGGCGGGCGACGAGGTCGCGCAGCCACGCGGCCCGCTGATCCGCCGCGCCACGCCAGGCGATCTCGAAGCGGCGCAGCCGCCCTGCCAGCTGCAGCAGCCTGGCCAGCGGGGCGAGGTCGCCGACTATCTCGTCCAAGTCCAGGTTCAGGCCCAGCTCCAGCACGCTGGTCGCCACCACGATCATCCGCCGCGGGCGCGGGCCGACGGGCCCCAGCGCGGCCCGCACCCGGGCGGTGACCTCCTGACGGTGGTCGGCGGGCAGGCGGGCATGCAGCAGCACCACGTCCTGACGCGCATGCGGCCAGGCGTCCTTCAGACGCAGGTAGGTCTCCTGGGCATCGGCCGTACTCGCCCTGACCACCGCAGCGCAGCCACCACGGTCGGCGAAAGGCTCCAGCAGCGAGGTGACCGCGTCCAGATGCGCGGCTCCGGCCTGCCCGTCCGGAGTACGACTCCGGCCCCAGACAGGGACCCGGCGGACGGCGAGACGGACGGTGCGGGTGTGCTCACGGACATGGCGCCGCCGGGACTCCTCCTCCATCCGGTGCGGGACACCGGTGGCGCCCTCGGCGAACAGCCAGCCCGGATATGCGGGCACGTACGTGTACTCCTCGAGGACACGCCGCGACAGGCCGGCGCCCGCAAGGTAGGCGCGCACCAGCGCATCGCACCTGCTGGCGGGCATGGTGGCCGACAGCAGGATCACCGGACTGCCCATGCCTCCCAGCCAGGCGAGCAGACGGCGCAGCTGCAGCTCGCTGTACGGCTCCAGGGCGTGGGCCTCGTCGACGACGACGGTGCGCCCCGACAGGGCCAGCAGCCGCAGCGCGCTGTAGCGCACCGGCTGAACGGCCATGAGCGCCTGGTCGACGGTCGCGACCGTGAACTGGGCCAGCAGGCCCTGCTCCCACCCCGCCAACCTCCCCTCCGCCGCTTCCACCGGCGGCTGCTCCCCCTGCCCGGCACGAGCCTCGGCGCCGGCGCCCGCCGGGTGGTCGCCGCGGGCCGCGTCGGCATCGGCGTCGTCCACCACGACCCCCTCGGCGGCGGAGAGCCTGCGATCGGTGAACGCGGCACTGTGCCAGCTGTGGCTGTGGACCAGGCCGACTTCCGCACCATCAAGACGATGTGCCCGCACCCATGCCCGGACCGTCTCGAAGGTGGCATCCGCCAGTGCCGTCGTCGGGGTCAGCCAGCACACCCCGCTCGTGCCGCAGGCATCGTTCAGGACCTGCATCGCCTCCAGTGCGGTAACACTCTTACCCGTTCCCGTCGCATCGGTCACCGCCAGGATCCCCGCCCGCCCCGCGCCGGCCAGCAGCGGCAACCGCGCCATCACCGACGCCTGCAGCGCGTTCGGCTCCTCAAGACCGTGCGCCACCTCGAACGGCAGCCGGCGCACGACCACCCGCCCAAGACCCGAGTCGGCCACCACCTCCCTCGCCATCCCCCTGGACCAGGCGAAATGCTCCCGCGCCCCGTATGCGGGAGCGTGCGCCCGGCCCAACCACACCGCTCGACGGCTCGCCAGCCGGTCCGCGACCATCCCCAGCCCGCAGATCACCACCGCCGCCTCCACCGACACCTGCCCCGGCACCTGCCCGGCACCGGTCAGATGCCGCAGCTGCGCCACATAGCGGCGGCGCAGCCGCTGCCACACCGGCCCCCCGAGAGCCGCCCGCACCCGGGCCCTCGCGGCCGCGCCCGACAGATCCACCTGCAGGAAGCGGCCGTGATGGCCGCCGGCGATCTGCGCCACCCGCACTCCGGGGGCGTCGTTGCACGACACGTCGTAACCCAGCTCCTCCAACAAGCCGACCAGCAGGTGCATCGACGCCCGGTCGTGCGGAACATGCACCATCCGGCCCGCGTCCGCCCGCAGCTCCTCCCCCAACCGCACCCACCCGGCCGGCATCGAGTGCTGCCACCACGGCGTCAGCTTCCCGATGTCGTGCAAGGACACAAAGAACGCCGTCAACGACCGCGCCATCTCCCCGTCCACACCCAGACCACGGGCGATCAGCTCCCTCTGCCCCCTGGTGAGGAAGCCGTCCCACAGCTCCAACACAATCGCCGCCGTGTCCAGCAGATGAAACAGCAGCCCATAGAAGACTCCGTCGGCCCTGTCGGACTTCCCCCACGGCTGCAACGCCAGCCCACCGAAACGGCCTTCCGCCACCACATCGAACGTCTCCACCCCAACTGACGCCCACTCACTCACACGCCCATGCCCCACCCACACAGCCAACCAGGACCACGAGCCCGGGCCGAGACCAAGACGACAGTCCGCCCAAGCTTCCGCCGAACCCGCGCAGCACACCGACCCCCCGGCTACAATCATGACCGGGCAACCCCCGGCTCTCTGCGTATGCCACGCTGACACGAACGCCATCCCAACCGGAATGGACCTCTTCGAGCCGTCCCCGCTCACGCAGGGCTGACACCGACGACTTGTTCGCGGCGATCGACGCGCTGCTCTCAGTCCCCGCACACGCAGGGCTGACACCGTCCTGGACACCGCCCGCCTGCTGCGCCCCAGGCTGACACCCCGGACGCGGCTATGTGAAGCTGCCTCTTGTGATCGTCCCCGCGCACGCAGGGCTGACGCCGGGCTACGCAGCCCCTCATGGGGCTTCTGCTGCTCAGCAACCTGGCGCCCGCCGGCGCCGTTGTCCCGCGGCTGCAGGGTTGATACCTTCCGCGCGTGCGCCTAACTGGCCGCCCATACCTCATCTCTGCGCACGCAGGGCTGACACCCCCGACCGACCAGCGGCGGTGATCCTCACCGAACCGTCTCCGTGCATGCGGGGCTGACACTGGCAGGACCTGGCTGCCAACATCACCTGTGAGGCCCCGTGCTCACGCCCCCGGACCCCTTCATCGAGGGCATCGGCCACGAGTCATCCCCGTGTGCGCAGGGCTGACACCGGACAAGGTCGGGGAGGGACTTGTCTTCACGGATCGTCCCCGCGCGTGCAGGGCTGACCCCCCTGGCCGCCGGCCGGCCAGCGCCCGGGTCCGTATGACACCTGCGGTTCTGTGAATCGCACCGGCAGTAAACGAGTTCAACGTCCTTGACGGCCCTGGCCGAAGTGGCATCATCTCTGCATGGCCGACGACAACGTGCTCCCCTGCGACGACTACAACAACTGTCCGCATGGGGAAGATGTGGATTGTGAGACCTCCTTTGAGGTGACGTTGCCCAGTGACCGACGGCGTTGGTACGTACAAGAGCACAACCTGCTGGTCGATGAAGGCGGCGGCTTCGAGATGGACGTCGGCTTCCTCCGGGAGAATCCTCGTTGGCTGGCGGACAGGCGGATCGTGAACCGAATGCCCAGGACAGTGCTGGAAGAGATCGCTGCGGGCGCTGGAAGGAAGGCAGATCGAGAGCACCACAAGCAACGGTCATGACCGACTCGCTGCCAGGACGTCCGGTGGCCACTTCGACCACGGTGCGTGATCAAGTCGGAAGCGGGAACCCCGTAAACCCGCGCCGACGCTACTACCGCCGCGGTTTATGGGGCCTTGCCCGGAAAACCCCGGACCCCCCCAAATAAAACCCCCCCGGGCCGTGTGACGGGACGGGTGTTATGTCGAAAACCCCCCCCCCCCGGCGGGGACCCACGACAC
>NZ_JBHXKE010000009.1:0-17517 GCF_042722765.1 Kitasatospora sp. NPDC058406 | reverse complement strand
TCCCCCACCGCTCCCCCGCCGCCGGTCGCCCACAGCCCCCCCGGGGTGATAACATGCCGCTCGCGGAACCCCTTTACCCCCGCCCCCCCCAAACCCCCCCGGTGTTTCCGGGCATTTCCCCTCAACCGCGGCGAACCGGCCATTAACAGCCGCCCTGTGCCGTTGACGCTGCAGGCTTGAAGGCTCGATCCCCGCGCACGCAGGGCTGACACCGTCGACTCCTACCTCTACGCCGCCGACCCCCGTCCTCGCGCATGCAAGGCTGACACGTAGTCCTGCCGCATCCGGCGCGCCTTGATCTTCCCGTCCCCGCCAACGCAGGGCTGACACGCGCTCTGGCGTCTACCTGCTGGCCAAGCGCCCCTCGTCCCCGCCCACGCGGGGCTGACACCAAGGCGACGTAGGAGACGAGCCTCGTCTCCGTCGTCCCGGCGCACACCGGGCTGATCCCTTCCGTGCCTGTGCCTAGCTGACCGCGCACGTCTCGTCCCCGCACACGCAGGGCTGACTCCAGCGGAGTGTCCGTGACGTCGATGCCGGCTCACTCATCCCTGCGCATGCGGGGCTGACACCCACGGCCGACCGCCCCGCATCACTACGAGCTCCCCGTCCCCGCGCACTCGAGGCTGACACCCAGGTGTGGGAGCGCGATCACAAGCAGGCCCCCTTGTCCCTGCGCGCGCAGGGGTGACACCAGCGTGTTGATCGACCCGAAGACCCGCTCGAATTTGTCCTCGCGTACCGCAGGGCTGACACGGCCGGCTGGCTGCTGACTCAGCGCGTCCTCGGCTCGTCCCTGCGCACGCAGGGCTGACACCGTCCATGGGAAAATCGCCCTCGGCCGCACCCTCCGGCCCCCGCGCGTGCAGGGCTGACACCACCGACGCCACGGTGAGGGCCGCGCTACTCGCATCCTCCCTGCGAACGCAGGGCTGACACCACTCCGGTGGGCTCGTACCGGCCATGCTGTCCAGCCTCGCCGTGCGACGATGGAAAGCAGGAGCGCGGCCGCCAGCTACGAGGGCCGTGGGTCATCGTCGCTTCGGCTCATGCGGGCTCCAGCCAGGCAGGAAGGGACGCAGGCACTCGGGGGTGATCACCGGGTCGGCAGGGGTTCGCGGGTAGGTGGGGATCGGATCGATGCTGTCGGCATGAGCACGTGCCAAGGTGATCCATTCGAGTGTTGCGCGCGCTTCCGGATCGGGCGCCGCTTCCCGGGTGAGGTGCTGTTGGAGGGCGTCGCAGTAGGCGCGCACACGCACGGCTTCGTGCCATGCGTCGACCTGTTCGCGCAGGCGGTCGCGGCGGTGCGAAGCGAGGACCTCGCAGCGGGCCCGGTCCATGGCTGCCTGCCAGGCGAGCCTGGTCTCGAGTTCCTGCCGCTCGTGAGCGAGACGCCGGTCGCGGGTGATGTCCACGCGCTGCTGGATCTCCTGCAGGACCTGGGGAAGCCTGTCCTCGAGCCTCCAACATTGTCGGTCTCCCCACTGGTGCCGACGTCCTCGGTGTGCCCAGTCGTAGGCCAGCCTGATGTCGAGTTGGTGCGAGGGCGCGGTGGTGTGCTTGGTGACGCGCTGCCATGCGTAGTCAACGCTGTCGAGATCAGGGGGCTCGATGGTGCTCTCGGTCAGGACGATGGGGAACTCGCTGCCCGAGGATTCGATCACCAGGGTCTGGCGTTCCTGCGCCGCCGGGGCAATCCCCATGCCATGCTCCTCCGCCGCTGTGGCCAGTGCATGGAGGATACGCACAGCTCGGTCTCGGCAGCCGGCGCACACCTGCAGCGGGCAGTCACGCACCGTTGCGTGAACTGCTTCGGCCGGCAAGTCATCGGGCACCGGAATCGGGGTGGATCGTTCAGCCGGTCCCAAAGGTCGCGGGCCCTCGAGGAGCCGGATGACGACGTCCCCCTGGTCGCGCCCGGTATACGACAGCCTGCGCCCCGGCGGCAGCGCGCCGCCAGTCCTCCCAGTATGCACAAGGCGGCGCAACCGGGCCCGCTCGTCGGATGCCGGGTCGGGCACGCGCAGGGTGCCGCCCGCCTGCTCGAGGTCCGCGATCAGCCGCGCGGCTTCCTGAGCTGTCGCGATCCCTCCTGCAGTGGTCGCTAGGCCATCGGTTGACGCGTGGGCGGGGCCTGCGGTCAGTGGTGGTGTACACGTCGGGTCGTTCGTGCGGCTCACGTGCTCGCGCCCTGCGGGTGTCGCGGAGGCCGTCCAGCCGCCGCTCTCCCAGTGGGTGGTCACGAGTCCTCTTCTGCGCAGCGCGTAGACGCTGTTGACCAGGTGCGAGTCGGCCGAGGTGACCGGATTTCCCGACTCGCAGATGCGGCGCAGCACGGCGAGTTGTCGGTCGTTCAGGCCCGGGGCCAAGGGTCGCCTCGCAGGAAGTGCGGCGGACAGGGGTGTGAGTCAGTGCTGGCTGTCGGCGGCGTTGCGCAGGGATTCGAGTGGGATGCCCAGCCGTCTTTCGAGGTCGTCGGCTTTGCGTTTCTCCCCTGCGGCGTGGAGTGCTGTGATGGCCTCGTCTGTGAGCTTGCCGATGCGGATCACCTCGGCGCGCAGTGCCTGGAGTTCGTCCAGCCGGCCGGTCGCGTCGGTGCCGCACCACTGGCGGACCAGGTCGCGGCCGGGCTGGTACTTCTGGTCGACTTCGTCGCAGATCTCCGGGCTGACGTGCATGCCCTGGTCCTTTCCGCGGCCGCGGTAGTAGCGGCCGTAGATCGCGTCGTGCTGCGCCTGTTTCTCCTGTTCGGCGAGGACAGCGACCAGGTGTGCGGCGTGAACGGCTGCGATTCGCTCGGCGACGGCGAGGGCGGTCGGCCAGGGAGCGTTGAGTGTGCCGTGGTCGTCGGTGAACGTGCGCGGGTCGGAGGCGAAGAGGTCCTGCGGGACCTGCAGCATCGAGGCGAGTGCCGGCACGTCGTGGACGTAGAGCACCCCCCGCTCGCGGGTGTTCCAGCCCAGGGAGACTGTCTCGGTCACCGGGCAGGAGTCGAAGACCAGGCTCGCTGCGACGAAGTCCGCGTCGTGATCGTCCTCGGGCCCGTCACTGATCAACGCGCCCCACCGATCCTGCCGGTGGAGCCAGGCGTCCTTCTCCTCCCAGCGCACGCGCAGCCGCGCCTTGGGCACCCATTCCTCGCGGCCCTCCGCCTCGTCGGCGACGAACCGCACCTTCACTCGAACGGGCCGCTGGGTGCCGACCTTCAGCACCTCGACCTCGCTGACCGGTCCCTTGTACGGCGCAGCCCGGTGCGCCCACCGCTCGCCTCGCTCCACCAGACACTCCGTTCCATAAGCTGCCGACTGGGCACTCACCCCGCTCGCCCCCGCGTCGACGGCCTGCTCCGGCCTTCCGACAGTTCGTGACCGCGATTCGACAGCCCGAGGCATAGTCCTGTTCGAATGGCCGCCGACTGGCATCCTGTCAGCACACTGCGGCGGTCGGGGAAGGGCTACAGGCGGCGAGGACCGCGGCGGTCACGGAGTCACCGCAGACTGCCAGGCGCCAGCGGAAGTCTTCGGCCAGCTGCCGGTGCCCGCTGTGCTCGAGGTCGAGCATCACCAGGACCATTGCGTCGAGGTCTCCGCCGCTGGCCGCTTGGTGGAGCAGCGCGCGGCGCTCGTCCTCGTCCGCTTCGTCGGCGACGGTGGCAAAGGCAACGGCGGCCAGCGGCTCGCCAGCCCTCGCGGCGGCGCTGAGCACGTTCTTGGCCTCCTGGGTCTCTCCCAGTTCTTTGAGCGCGAGGCCGAGGTGGAGGCCTACGTCGGTCGCGCCCGTGTTCGCGGCTCGGCGCAGATGTAGTGCGGCCTCGTGCCAGTGCTGCTCGGCCGCCAGGTGTCGTCCCAGGTAGTAGTGGGCGATGGGCAGGCCCGCTTGAAGGGCTTGCCGGTAGGCGTGCTCGGCCTGGCCCGGCTGGTCGTTATCGGCGTGGAGGTTTCCGAGGTTGATCCAGGCCCGGGCGTCGCCGTGCTCGATCAGCCGCTGGTAGGCCTGCACGGCTTCGTCGGTGCGGCGCAGGCGTTTGAGGAGGTTGGCGAGGTCCAGCTGTGCTTCCAGGTCGCCGAGGTCGGTGGCCTGGCGAAGTGCCGCTTCCGCGGCGCGGGTCTTCCCGGTGGAGGCGAGGAGCCGGCCCAGGTTCGCCAGCGCGTCCCTGTCGCCGGCGGAAGCGGCCTGTTTGTAGGCGTGGATGGCCTGCCGGGTCTTGCCGCGGTCGGCGAGCAGGACACCCAGATTGAACCAGGCGTTGTGGGCCCCAGCCCGGGCGGCGCGCCGGAAGAAGCGTTCGGCTTCATCGAGGTGCCCGCGCTGGGCAAGGATCTGTGCCAGGTCGGCGAGGCTGTCCGTGTCACCGAGCGCATGGGCTTCCCGGCACGCCGTCTCGGCTTCGTCCAGGCGGTCGAGCTCGCTCAGGGCCAGGGCGGTGAGGCGCCGCGCGAAGGCGTCCGCAGGATCTGCGTGCTCGCTCAGGAAGCGAAGGGCTTCCTCGGCCCGGTCGTCTTGGATCAGGATTGCGGCCTGGTGCCACAGCACCGGGGTGAGGCCGGCCTCGCGCAGGATCCGCCACAGCCTGCTGGCGATCGAAGGCTGTTCACGCTGCGCATTGGATGCCACGGCCCAGGCCGTTCTGGTATCCCGGGCGCTGCCGAGCGCTTCGAACCACACGAGCGGGTGGATGGATTCCGAGGGCTGCGATGGGGCATCGTCGAGGAGGCTGGCGAAGGGGCGTCGCGCCCCGCTCGCGGCGGGCTGGAGCAGGCTCGTCATTCCGACCCGGCTGCCGTCGGCCCAGGCGAACGCCTCCTCCAGTGGTTCGGGGCGCAGCAGGTCGCCGCCGGCGTCGGCGAGGTAGTAGCGGTGGGTCCGGGTGAGCAGGTCGTCCGGCAGCGGGCCTCGCAGGCCGGTGCGGGCCAGGTCGAGGGCGCCCCGGACGAGGGCTGCTCCTCGGGGGTTGCCGCCGACGCGCCAGGCCGCTTGCCACGCCGCCCGCAAGGCGGGACCGGCCGAAAGGAACTCGCTGACTCCCCGGTGGGTGCACTGGTCGGCTGCGTCCTGAACTCGCGGATCGGCGGCGGTCCGGGCGCGCTGCATCTCGGCGGGGCTCCAGGCCCGGTCGAGGAAGACGATCGAGGCCTGACCCACGACTCCGGCGGAAAGCACTGCACCGGCATGCCCGGCCGCTGTGGCATGGGGGGCGGTTGGTGGTGGGAGGTGCTGGGCGTGGACGGTGGCGAGGACCGGGATGCGCCAGCGCCGGAGTTCAGCGATGTCGGGGCCCTGCAGCCGGTCGTGGTGCTCGAGACCGTCCAGCCACAGCAGGCGGGGCTCGGGACAGTGCACCACGGCCGTGATCGCCGCCTGCAAACCGCCGTTGGGGACCTGACACACGAGGTGGTCGGGTAGTGCGCGGCGGGCGGCCTCGAGAGCGAGGCGGGACTTCCCGCATCCAGTGTCACCGGTGACCAGCACCATGCCCCCCTGGGCGCCGGCTATCGCGAGCAGGTCGGTGAGGTGCTGATCGAGGTCGCGCGGAACGTAGGCAGGTAGGCTGTCGCCGCCGTGCTCCCAGCTGGGGCGCACGCCCGCGGCCAGGGCGTCGAGTTCCGCCACGGCTGGCCACGATCGCCAAGCCGCCGGTGCCGGGCGGTGACCCGCGGTCGTGCCTTCGATCAGGTGCGGGTCCTGCCAGTCGCCAGTGGTCGGCGCGCGGTTGGGCTTCCAGCTCTCGAGCAGCTCCACCGGATAGGCGTCGGCGCCCGCCCCATCGATCACCTTGTGGTGCGGCGGGCAGAGCAGCAGCAGGTTCTCGGGGCCGTCCAGCTGTTCACGGGTCCAGGAGGGATCGTGGCGCTTGCCTCCAGGGCGCTGCGCGCGGATGTGGGCGATCACCGCGTCAAGGACCCACTCTCCGTTCACCCGCGCGGTCAGGGGACGGCCACAGCCCGGCCAATGGCACCACGCGCCGATCAGCTCCAGGAGCTCACCTTCGGTGAGCTTCTGCCTCCACCGCGCCACCCGGCCACCCCCGCTCCCCCGCCCCGACCGCGTCGCCGACGCTACCCGGCAGCACCCGGTCGAATGCCTGACCCGATTGTTTCGATCGACCGGCCGTCGCCTTTGCCCGTAAGCCGGCGACATCGCATCAGGCTTTGAGTGCCAGTGGACTGGTTCTGAGCGTCCGGTTGGCCGGACAGGTCCCTGGGGGCCGACGCCGACCTTCGGAGCGAGAACTCACTTCCTCGCTGCACACGGTTCCGGCAGTCCTGGCCCGCGCCTCCAGCAGACGAGGAAGGCGCAGGACAATGTGCGTCGTCGCGCGGTCCAGTGGATGGCTGTGGCGGCCCCGCCGACCAGACAATCCTCGCCTCGGTTCACCGTGCTCTCGGGGGGACCCTCCCCTGTTCCCCATCGCACCTGCGGCCCCCAACGCTCATCATCGGGATGCCAGGGACGTCTGCCGCAAGTACCAGCACCTCGGCTGAGGTGTCGAGGAGGTGACTTGGCAGTGAGCTCCGGGCACGACCGGCGGGTCCGTCCCGCGCAGGGGAGACAGCCGGGCCAGCGGCGGGTGCTCTCGGTCCGGCGGAAAGCCCATGAGGGGCCCGCAGGACTGCGGCAGGCGCAGCGCGGTCCGGGTCGCCGGTGCCCAGATACTCATCGGGTGGGAGCGCTGTTGCCTGGGCCTCTCGCTACTTTCCTGGGCGTGTCGCGGACTTGCGGTTGCGGTCCGCCGTTTCACGCAGGCTGAAGTCGAGCAGCACGGCTCGGATGTCGGCGCCCCCTTCCGTGCTCAGCCTTGCTGCCTGTTCCTGCAGGGCGCCGCGCAGCGTGTCGGGCGTCTGTTTGCGGACTGCGGCCGGCATGGCGCGGTCCGGTGATGTCCATTGTGATGCGGGGAAGTAGGCGACGAGGTAGAGGCCGTGGGTGGCGCTCAGGGCGGGGATGTAGTCGTTTGCCAGCTGTGTCTCCATCGCGTTCTGGAGATGATTGTGCCAGTTCCCCTTGACCTCGATGACGACGGTGGCGATCCCTGGGGCGTTGAGGTCTGGGGCAGGGTTGTTCGCCGCCGTCCGCAGGAGAAGGTCGAGGCGGTCCCCGGCGCCGCCGATGTTCCGGTTGATCTGGACCTCGCGCCCGATCACGATTCCGCTGTCCACTAGCTGGTTGGTCAGGTAGTGGGCGAGGTAGTCGGAGATGAGGTTCTCGTCCTTGGGGTAGCGCAGGCGCCGGCGAGTGGGTTCGCCGTTGACGACTTCGGGGGTGGTGTCGTTCCACAGGAGGGCTGCGGGGAGGGTTCCTTGAGTCAGGTCATGTTGCAACGTGGCGAGCGCATCGAGTACCACGTCGGTGAGGTCTGCACCGTCCCGTACCAGGCGTCGCCTGGGGTCCTGCAGGATGGCATGGAGTTCGTGGGAGCCGGGTCGTGTCCAGGTGCGTTCACGGTGGTTGCGCTGGGCGGTGCGCAGGGCTCTGGCCAGTGGTTTTGCGTGGGGGTGGGAGTGGGTGAGGCGGCGGAGCTCGTCGACCGAATCCAGCGATCCCCTGGCCGCGAGGTACTGGACCACGGTGTCGCGGTGCTCCGGGCCGTTCTGCTCGTACCCGACCCACCTGGTGCGCCGCGGGGGGCTCGTCGTCCTGTACGGGTAGCGGTCGATCAGGAGACTGGCGAGGTCGGCGGCCTGGCCTTCAGCCAGTGCGTCAAGCCAGTGCGTGCGACCGCGGTCCAGGATCAGTCGCTCGAGAAGGTCGTAGGACTCCTGGTCGGCTCTCAGTCGGCTGACGACGATCGGCCATGCCCGGGCCGGGCTCATCTGCAGCAGGAACGCGGCGAGTTCGGCCACGAACGGGGATGTGCGGTCCGTGCCGATGGTCCTCAGCTTCGCGTCCAGGTCAGCCAGTACTGCTACCCGCGCCTCGGGGCGGGCCAGGTCGCAGGTGAGGCGCAGCAGTTCGGTGATGGTGTTGTGGTTGGGGTCGTTGCCGGGGTTGGCGGGTGGGCTCGTTTCGTCGTGCAGTGCTTGGTCGAGGTAGTGGGGGATGGTATCGGTGAGGCGGGTTTCGAGGGCTGTGGTCCAGATGTGCGGGGCGAGGGGCAGGGCGGTGCAGAACTTCTGGCAAGTGATCGCGGCGTCGAGGAGTGCGAGGTAGGTGTCGTGGAGTTCCTCGGTGGCGTGGGGGGTGGCCGCGCGTAGGAGGTCTGCGGTTTGGTCGTCTGTCGTCGGTGACAGGTCCAGGAGGACTGGTGCCCAGCGGCGCCAGTGCGCGGGGGTGATGCTGTGGGGGTGCGACGTCGGGTGGGTGTGGAGGGCTGTGAGGGCGAGGGCGCCGGCCCAGGCTCGCCAGGAGATCGTGCTGGTGCCGATCCACTGGGTGCCTCCGGTGTCCGGTGCGTCGAGGTAGTGGCGGGCTGCGGCCAGCAGTCGGTGCTCTGCGTCGGCGGGGAGGACGGCCGTTCCGGGAAGGGTGGTCAGGCCGTGCTCCAGGCCGGCGTCCTGGCGGCCGCTGTCGGGGTCGCGGAGCAGGGCCACGCAGAGCTGCCAGAAGCTGTCGGTGTCGCCGGCTTCTGCTTTGCCCAGTAGTTCTGTGGTGCGGTGGGCCCAGGTGTCGTAGCCGTCCCATTGACGTGGTGCCGGCCTTCGCTCCGCCGCGCGTCGTGCCTGTTCGCGGAGCATCTCTGCGCGGGGCCCGTGCAGGGGGACGGGGTCGAAGTACGGGGCGAAGAGGGTGGCCCAGATCCGGGTTCCGCGTGTGTTCCAAGCCATGTCTTGGGACTGCGGGTCGCGCGGGGACCAGCAGTGGGAGACGAGGTGGCACAGCAGTGCGGCCGGGTGGTCGTCGAGGTCGCGTTCC
Organism: Kitasatospora sp. NPDC058406; assembly: GCF_042722765.1. Classification (NCBI taxonomy): domain Bacteria; kingdom Bacillati; phylum Actinomycetota; class Actinomycetes; order Kitasatosporales; family Streptomycetaceae; genus Kitasatospora; species Kitasatospora sp. NPDC058406. The sequence continues at coordinate 8,664 of NZ_JBHXKE010000009.1, read as the reverse complement.
AGCTCGATGAGCCAGGGCAGGTCGGTGCTGTCGAGGAGTGCGCTGCGGGGCTCCGGGACCGGTTCGGGTGCGTGGGTGGGTGTTGGGACGGCGCGCCGGGTGAGGCGTGCCGAGGTGGTTCTGGGTGTCCAGCCCTCGGCCAGGAGGTAGGCGTCCTCGTCTTCCTGGGCCAGTTCGAGGAGTTCCAGGGCCAGGAGGCGGCGTAGGTGTCTGGCCTCGGCTGCGCCGGGTTCGGAGTCGGGGGTGCAGAGCGGCAGTGGCACTGCCAGTGTGGGGTGGGTGCGCAGCAGTGGGTGGAGCCAGCGTGCTGTCGCGGGGATTCTGCCGGCGGCACCGGGTCCGGTCATGGCCCGGTCCAGGAGGTCTTGCGTCATGTCGTCGACGTGCGCCCATGTGGACCACTGGTGGGAGGTGTTCGGGCTGCTGTCGCTGGCGGTTGCGGAGGTTCCTGGCGGGGATCCGTTCAGTGCTTCGGAGGCCCAGTGGAGGAACGGGGCCAGGTCCGTGTCCGTGAGTCGGCCGGGCAGTGACAGGCAGAACCTTTCGTAGCTTCTGCTGCTGTTCCTGTGCGGCGACACAAGCACAGTCAGGAGCTCGGCTGCGGTGAGGTGTTCGGGCCAGGCGGCGGTCACCACTCGGCCTCGCAGGACGTGGTCCGGGTCGCGCTCCGGGTGCTCGCGCAGTTCGGTCAGGATCGGCTTGAGGAGCGGCGCGGCGGCCGGGCGGTCGAGGAGGGAAGCAACGAACGCCGCCCGGCCGCGCAGTCCGACAGATCGGCGTGGATCGACTGCCAGGGCTGCCACCTCCGTGAGCAGTTCCGTGAGGTCACTGGCGGCCACCGTTGCCAGTGCGAACTCCATCTCCTCGGAGTCGGGTTCGGCACCCGCCCCGTCTGCGGTGGTCCGAGCGGTGAGGACGGGCCTCAGCTGCGCGGCGAGGCCGGGGTGGCGCAGGCGGTGGGCCGGACCGGACCACCACGGGTCGGAGTTCAGTCGACCTGTCCGGGCCCGTTCCAGGAGGCGATCGATGATCTGGTGCTGGCATTGCGGGTCGCCGATGTAGGAGCTGTAGGCGGCGACCGCTTCGAGGTCGGCGTCGATCAGCCAGGAACCGAGCGAGGGGCGCAGCGCGACGAGCCATGCGGCGAGTTCGTGCAGGTCGCCGAGAATTCCGGGAGTGCCGCCTTCGCCACGTTGGACGAGCAGGCTCTGCAGCTGCGGGCGGGGCACATTGTGGTCGAGAAGGTGGCGGGCAGCCAGGTAGGAGGCGATGGATGCGTGCACGGGCTTGACCAGTCCCGGACCGGCGCCAGCGAACAGCGGACTCTCCAGAACGCTCCGCACGAGCGGTTGCGAGAAAGCGCTCCGGGACGGGGTGGCCTCGGCGTTGATGAGGTCGTCGACGGCGAGGTGGCGATCGTGCGGAAGCGGTTGGTGCGTCAGGCTCACCGCGGGAGCGCCGGTGAGCAGCAGGTGGCAGGCGGTCAGGCCGGCCACGGCGAGGCGCTGCTCCGGGCTGCCATGCAGGTCGTCGGGGTCCCGGCCGTCGCCTTGCCGAACGACGGCGAGCGGTAGTGCGCGGCGGTACAGCTCCGCACGGCTGGGGGGCAGGCTGCGGTCGGCCTGGTAGAGGTCGAGCAGAAGGTTCAGGGTCAGCGGCATCCGGGCGAGGGCTTCGGCTCCCGCGTCGGCGACAGCGCGGGTGAACGCCTCGGGATCGACGTTGCGGGTGGTGGCTGCGGTGTCGACGTCCTGGCGGCGCAGGGGCGCGAGCACGTGTGCTGTCGTGATGCCGAACGCCTCGGCCACCGCCCGCCGGAGGACGGCTGTGAAGGCCGTGCTGCGGCAGCCGATGACCACCTGCAGCGCGCGGCAGTCGTGGGCGCGGGCGAGGTCCTCCATCCAGCCGGCGATGTGTTTGGGCTTGGCTCGGCACTCGTCGACACCGTCGACGACGAGCAGGAACCGCTGCCCGGTCGGTGCGGCGGAACCGTCGGGCGGGGTAAGTCGGTCGAGGACGGGTGCCGCTTTGCGGACGAAGTCCTCCCACCTGTCGACCTGGCCCATGTCCACCCAGGCCCGGGCGTTCCATCGGGGTGCGTCGTGCGGGGAGGAGTGCTGAAAGAGGCCGGTCAGTACGTGGGTCTTGCCCGCGCCGGCCTCTCCCAGCAGGACCGCGGACCGTGCGAGGACATCGGAAACCTCCACCACGCCTTCGGGGAGTCCTCCTGTGGACGGCAGGAGGCGCCTCTCCGGAAGGAAGCCGTGCGAATCGAGGTGTGGAGGGCGGTCCTCCTCGGTGCAGAACCGATCCACGCGCACGAGCACTCCGTTCCTCGAACCCGTCCCTGCCGACCCTGTCGAACCGACATTCGCGGCTGCCGACACCGTAGCGGTCCCGTCCGACAGGTCACCCCTGTCAGGGCGGCCCGTGTTGTCGAGAACCCCGGGACGCTGCAGGCGGCCCGCCCGCCGACTATCGCCGGCCGCCGCCGGCGGGACCCGAATACCGGGCAGTGACAGTGCCCGGCGCTACGGTCGACCCTGTGATCAGAGAGCACTATCCGCGCGCGTGGCAGCATCTGCAGGATGCGCAGCAGGCCAAGGCGGCGATGGCGGTGTTGTGGGGCCGGGTCCTTGAGGACGGGCTTGTCGAGGAGGGCGTGGTCACGCATGCCGATGGATCCGGCGTCATCAGTGCGTGGGTGGCGTGGCCGCCCGGGGCGCAGGCTGAACTGACCAGGCTGTTCAGCCGATGCGTCGTAGAGCTGTGGGCGTGCCTGGATGCGCTGGTGGAGGAGTCGGTCGAGACGTTCAGTGTGCAGCGCCGTCCGCGTAGGCCCGAAATGCCCCGGTTCTTTCCGGTCGCCGATTCGTCGGAGGGGCTCCGGGCGCTGCTGGCCGAGTCGTGCATGGACGGCACCCTGCGGTCGCACGTGGCGATGGTCCGGGACTGCCAGCCCTTCCACGGACAAACGGGCGACGAGGTCATCGACGGGATTCGCCGGGGCCTGGCCCACCTGCTCGAGTGGGAGGCGGCTCTGGACGCGGGCGCGACGGTGGGCGTGTGGGCGACTCCCGTCGAGCCGCAGGTCCATGCCGAAGCACCCGCCGTGGTCGAGTGGCTGGAGGCCGCGGAGCCCGGTCCGCTCGGGGACGAGGAACGCATCCTGGCGCGCTACCGGCTGAGCTCCTACCACCCGGAAGTCGCCGTGAGCACGGAGGCAGGCACCTACGTCGACCTGTGCTTCACCGAAGGGTTCGCCCCGCTCGGCACCGAGGACACCTTCGATGGGAGGCAGACACTCGCGATCGAGACGGTGACCCGGTTCGCGCTCTCGTTCGACTGGCTCTCGAGCCAGGTCCCGGGCAGCAGACGCGTACTGCCCCCCGACCCTGCCGACCGTTCGAACACCTGGATCGACGCCACACGGTCCTCGAGGCACTGGTCGGCCGAGGAACTCGCGGCCCTTGCCTCGTCGGACATCGGTCTGGGACGGGTCCAGGACAGCGACACGCTCACCCTGATAGTGAGCACGCGCCACGGGGTGTACGAGCGGGCCGTCCCGCACGCGACACCTCTGCGCCACCATGACCGGCGGGGCAGCGCCGCGGAGACAGCCGTCACCGACGCCGCAGCGACCTGGGGACTGCCCGACTTCGTGATGTCACCGAGCGTGGAACGCAAAGGACGCGGGGTGCGGGAGATCAGCGACGGACTCCTCGTGGTCGGCGGCCGGGGCATCATCGTTCAGGTCAAGGCACGCGAAGGCGAACCCGGTACTCCCGAACGCGAGACGTCCTGGGTCCTCAAACAGCTGACCTCGGCGGGAAAGCAGATCCAGGGCACCGCACGCCGGCTCAAGGCCCAGGGCGCCCGGATGATCAGCGGGCGGGGTACCGGCCTCGACATCGACAGTCCGGCCATCGACTGGGTCGGCGTCACCATCATCGAGCACCCCGACCCTCCACAAGAGCTGAACGTCCCCGCACAGGACGGCGCAACACCCGTGATCGCCCTGCTGCGCCGGGACTGGGAGTTCCTGTTCAACCAGCTGCGTTCCACCCACGCTGTGGTCGGCTACCTCCACCGCGTCGCCACCTCGACGCCCGTCCTCGGCGGCGAACCGGAACGCTACTACGAACTGGCCGCCGCCGACGCCGACGCTCCCCCAGGACCGGTGGACCCGTCGTGGGCGTCACGCGGTGCACAGAGACGCAGCATTCCACTGCTGCCCGCGGCCCCGGCCGGCAGCGACGACGACGAGGCCCACACCATGGTGCGCCTCATGCTCGAGGATGTCGCCACCAGCCCGATCAACCCCGACGAGCAGGAGACCCTGCAAGAGGTCCTGGCTTCCCTCGACAGCCTGCCGGTCGGGCACCGAACGGAACTGGGTCGCCGTCTCCTCGACGCTCTGGCCGCGGCCCCCGAGGCTGCGGAAGGCACCACGGCGTGGTGGATGCGGACCTTCATGGCCGGACCCGGCGAGGACCAACTCGGCTTCGCCGTCTGCTCCGCCCTGACCGACACCACGCGCGCCGCGTTCTCCGCCTGGCTCCGGCTCCGGCATCACGAACGCGGCCAGCACACGGACCTCGCGAACCTCACATCCGTCGGTGTACTCCTCACCCCCCGCACCGACGGCTTCCGGGACTGGGACACCACCCTGTCCGCGGTCAGGGGCGACCCCGAACTGGCGGCGGACGAGCTCCGCACCTACAGAAACCTCTGGAACAGGCCCAACGACCAGAACGGCAACACCTCTACCGGCGGGCAATCCTGACCGCTGCCATCATCGACAGATCCACTACGCCGACCCCCGATCCGCCTGTCCTTGTCCGCCCTAAGCTCGGCAACCCGCCGAGTCGGCACAGAACAGCGTCTTGGGCAGCTAAAGTCACAGGCCAGGAAGTACCGTCCCCGCGCACGCAGGGCTGACACCTGCACCTCGGCACGGAGACGGGGAACTAGGAACCGTCCCCGCGCACGCAGGGCTGACACCGCCGTCCGCTACGCCGACCCCGGGCCAGGGCCCACCGTCCCCGCGCACGCAGGGTTGGCCTGTGTTCCCCGCCGCCAAGAGCGACCGGCCCAGCCTGACACAGCAGAAGAACGCGGCGCTGTCCTCCCAGCTTCTCGCCGTCGGAAGGCTCCTGCCCGTGCCCGTCTTCGTATGCTGGCCGGTGAGGCCTCCGCTGCTCGCCGTCGGGGAGATGACGGTCTGACCGGGCGGGACGGCCAGGCACCTGTGTGCGGGACCGTCCCTGCGCATGCAGGGCTGACACTGGGTCCGTCTACCAGCCCCCTCGGATCGGCAAACCGTCCCCGCGCACGCAGGGCTGACACTCAGCGTGAACTGCGCTGTATCGAGCGTGAGTTACCGTCCCCGCGCACGCAGGGCTGACGTTCCCCTCCCCCGAGCCTCACTCCTTCTGCACAACAAGGCGACCCCCACCCTGACTACACCGCGAGCCAGGCCGGATCCCCCGCTTCAGCGGAACCGATTTCCTGCGCATACAGATGCAATGGCTTAAAAGCTGCTGGTCAGAGGGCTACGTCTATTGCAATTCTCGCCAGAGTGACTTGGGAATTCTCACAAGTCGCCATGCGCCAATCTCATTCAATGGCATACAACTGAAGAGGATGCCCGCGCCTTCCGGCACCCTTGGCCAACGCATCATTGACACATCAGTGAGACAGCCTCAGGACATCCAGCTGAGACTTCGCAGCCGGAACTACCAGCGGCGCATGGAGATGCGCCGGGAAGCCTGGGCGCCTCTCGACGCCCCTGCTCCCGCCCGACCTCACGTGAATTGCCACGGGGCGAAAAAGGGCTCCGACCTACGCATTTCCTGAATTCGTCCCCGCAGGCCGACTTCGGTCCGGGATCCGATGGTCCGTCGGCTACGATGGCCCCTGAGTGCAGCTCTGAAATTCCGACCTCCTCGACCACGGTCCCCGCCTGCCTCCACGGGCTCGGTTATTCGGTGCGCCCGACCTGGCCACCACCTGTCGAGGAAAGGGGGAATTTCATGTCCACTCCCACAGACCCGGAGGAGCAGTCAGCCACCGACCGGGCATGGGAGAGATTGCTGCTCCGCGAGGAGCGGCGTCACCAGATCGTCCAGCGGGTCTTTGACATCGTGCACACGGCCGTCGCCATCGGCCTGCCCGTGCTCCTGATGAAGCCGTAGCGGCAAGGGGCGGTAGGCCGGAGTGGGTCCGGCCTACCGCCCCTGTTGGTGAGCCGCCGCCGCGAGCGGGTGCTGCTCTCCCCGAGCGGGCCTCGTCCATCCAGTGCGTCTCAGGTGCTGTTGGACGGGGCCCGCTTCGTCATTTGTCGGCTCCGAAAATTTTCCGGAACTTTCTTCCAACTTCTAATCGTCAGCCGATTCGCCCGACTCGTGACGAAAAGTTTCCTACATTCGATTCGAGAAGTTTCTTCGAAATTTTCCGAATTCGAAACATTTTCCCGAATTGTCCGGCCTCCGGTGTTGGCCAAAACCTATGAACCGGATGAACGTCTTTTCGTTGATACGAGTCTAGAACGCCGATGTTCAAACGGTATCACGATGCGAAGTTCGTTTCGGCGAAGCAGAAGCCGAGGACGTTGCCCGTCGGAGCCCCGGGGACGGGCACCAGCATCCCGTCATAGCCTCGAACCCGAACGAGGTACCGGCCGAACCGTGCCCGGTCATCACGCCAGAGTGCCTGGTGGCCGGCCACCACCCTGCTGGAACGCCCCTTGCTGCGCCTGCCGCCTCCCCGGCGCCGGCGGCTCCGATCGACAGGGCAAGGGCTCCCGACTACCCCGGGAAGTCGGTACACCGCTGGTGTACCAGCGGTGTACGATCGCGGTATGGCTGATGCGACGATCAAGGTTTCCCCCGACACACGCGACCGGCTGGCCGCCCTCGCGGCGGCCCGCGGCACCACCATCGGCGCCCAGGTGGCCCTGCTGGTGGACGAGCAGCCCACCGCGGAGCAGATCGCGGAGCGCGTGGCCGAGGGCCGCCGCCTGCTGCGCGAGCACTTCGGCATGACGCTCACCGACACCGAGCTGGACGAGGGTCCGAACCTGCTGCAGCGGGTCTACGACATCGCCGCGGCGGACGCCCGCGCCAAGGTCGCCCCGAGGCGCAGCGCGTGATCATTCTGGATTCGAGCGCCCTGTCCGCGTTGGTCGCAGGTCACGAGCGCCTGCACCGGATCGTGGATTCCGCGCTGGGGAGCCCGTTCCAGCATCTGCTGGTGCCGGTGCTGTGCGTGGTCGAGGCCGAGGTCAAGGACGAGGGAACGGCGAACGCGGTCCTGGCGCTGCCCGCGATCGAGTTCGAGCCGTTGGACGCGCCGACCGCGGTGGTGGTGGCGACGATGGTCCGTGACGGCTACGGGGGTCAGGATCTGGCGCACGTGATCGCCACGAGCCTGCCGACCCCGGTGCGTCCGCAGCAGCACCTGATCCTGACGGCCCGGCCGGAGCTGTATCCGCCCGGGATCGTCGCCGTCGACATCGACGACCCCCGGCTGGAGCCTTAGGTGCCGATGGGGATTTTAGTGGGCGTTTCATCCTTCAGCGGGCTGATTAGTCCTGATTCTTGGGATGAGGAGCGGACCCGGCTGCCGTGACTCCGGAGGCTTGGTGGGGCGGAAGTGTCACCAGCGTGCAGATGTCCGCCGGAACTGCGCGGTTCCTCCTGCCTCGTCCCGGGAAGCCGGATCAAGGCGCATTTGTCGGCCGAGGGCCGCGACCTCTGGCCAGAGCAGCGATCCCGCAGTATGCCGTCATCATGACGGCCCGCCGACCGTATCCGAGCGACCTGTCCGACGCCCGCTGGGCCCTGGTCGAACCCACCCTCACGGCCTGGCGCGAGGAACGTACCGCACGCGCCCTGGCCTTCGGGCGGCCAGCCGAGCACGACCTGCGTGACCTGCTGGACGCGATCCTCTACGTCGACCGCACCGGCATCCCCTGGCGCTACCTCCCACACGATTACCCGCCTCACCAGACCGTCTACGCCTACTTCGCCCGCTGGCAACGCGACGGCGTGTTCGAGCAGCTCAACGGCCTCCTGCGACGCCTCGTCCGCACTGCCGAGGGCCGCAATCCGGCACCGACCGCCTGCATCCTCGACTCCCAGAGCGTGAAAACCTCCACCAACGTTCCCGCCGCAACCCAGGGAATCGACGTCGGGAAGAAGATTGTCGGCAGGAAGCGGAACATCGTCACCGACACCCTCGGCCTGCTGCTGGCCGTGCTGGTCACCGCCGCGAGCGTGCACGACGGCACCGCCGGCCAACAGCTGCTGACCCGGGTGGCCGCCGACCACCCCACCATGCGCAAGGCCTGGGCCGACATGGGCTACAAGAACGCCGTCATCGAACATGGCGCCACCCTCGGAATCGACGTCGAGATCGTCCTTCGTGACCCCACTACCAGGGGATTCGCCGTCCAGCCCCGCCGCTGGGTCGTCGAACGCACCCTGGGCTGGCTGATGAACCACCGCCGCCTCGCCCGCGACTACGAAGCCCTCCCGGCCCGATCCGAAGCCATGATCCACGTCGCGATGATCAGCCTCATGACCCGCCGCCTCACCGGCGAAACGACCCCCACCTGGCACGGAACCTGACCTCGACAACCAGGAGCGAAACACCCACTTA
>NZ_JBHXKE010000008.1:59925-73310 GCF_042722765.1 Kitasatospora sp. NPDC058406 | reverse complement strand
CGGGCGCGGCGCATCCGCACGAGGGCACGCCGCACGAGGGCACACCGGCCGACGGCACACCGGCCGGGTCCGCGGCGAGGGCGCACCGCCGGCGGGATGACAGCAGGCCGACAGCGGCCGGCGGACTCCGCGGGGGGAGGGACCGGACGCTGACAGCGGGCTGACAGCGGGGCCGGACAACCTAGGGGCATGACACGAATCGCCACCGCCCCGAACGACCGGGGGCCCGCCGCGGGAAATGCCGTCGAGGTCCGCGGCATCGTCAAGCACTTCGGCGCCACCAAGGCGCTCGACGGTGTCGACCTCACCGTCCGCGAGGGAACCGTGCTCGGCGTGCTCGGCCCCAACGGCGCCGGCAAGACCACCCTGGTCCGCGTTCTCTCCACCCTGATCAAGCCCGACGCCGGCACCGCCTTCGTCGGCGGCTTCGACGTCCTGCGCCAGCCCAAGCAGCTGCGCCGCACGATCGGCCTCACCGGCCAGTACGCCTCCGTCGACGAGATGCTCTCCGGCTACGAGAACCTCTACCTGATCGGCCGGCTGCTCGACCTCTCCCGCAAGGACGCCAAGGCCCGCGCCGCCGAACTGCTGGAGCGGTTCTCGCTCACCGACGCCGCCAAGCGGGTCGCCAAGACGTACTCCGGCGGCATGCGCCGCCGCCTCGACCTGGCCGCCTCGATGATCGGCCGCCCCCGGGTGCTCTACTTGGACGAGCCCACCACCGGCCTGGACCCGCGGACCCGCAACGAGGTCTGGGACGAGGTGCAGCGGATGGTCTCCGAGGGCTCCACCGTGCTGCTCACCACCCAGTACATGGAGGAGGCCGAGCAGTTGGCCGACGAGCTGACCGTCATCGACCGCGGCCGCGTGATCGCGGCCGGCGGGGTGGCCGAGCTCAAGGCCCAGGTCGGCGGCCAAACCCTCCAGGTCCGCCCGACGCACCGCGCCGAGCTGCCCGAGATGGCCCGCTGCCTGCACGACAGCGGCATAGCCACCGCCACCTTCTCCACCGACACCGGCCTTCTCTCCGTGCCGATCACCGGCGAGGAGCAGCTCACCGCCGTGGTCGGGGTCCTCGGCACCCGCGGGTTCGCCATCGCCGGCATCGACACCAAGGTGCCCAGCCTCGACGAGGTCTTCCTCGCCATCACCGGCAAGCCCGCGGACCGTCCGGCCCCCGTGGACTCCGTCCCCAGCCTCGCCAAGGAGCCCGTCGCATGACCACCGCCACGCTCACGCCCTCCCGGGCGGAGGACACCCGGATCGGCCTCTCCGGCCACCTGCGGCACGTCGGCGCGCTGACCCGCCGCAACCTGATGCGGATCAAGGCCGACCCCGAGTCGATGTTCGACGCGGTGCTGATGCCGATCATCTTCACCGTGCTGTTCGTCTACGTCTTCGGCGGCGCCATCTCGGGCGGCCAGGACGCCTACAAGCAGTACATGATCCCCGGACTGCTCGGGCAGACCGGCATCACCCTGGCGATGGCGGTCGGCACCGGTCTGAACAGCGACTTCCAGACCGGGGTGATGGACCGGTTCCGCACCCTGCCGATCGGCCGCTCGTCCGTGCTGCTCTCCAAGATCGGCGCGGAGACCTGCCGGGCGCTCGTCTCCTTCACCATCCTGATCGGGTTCGCGCTGATCCTCGGGTTCGAGGTGAAGACCGGCCCGCTGGAGGTCCTGGCCGCGATCGGTCTGTCGCTGCTGTTCGGGATGTCCGTCGTCTGGATCTCGATGCTGCTCGGCATGGCGCTGAAGAGCGCCCAGGCCGTCCAGGGGGTTTCCATGCTGGTCCTGATGCCGCTCCAGTTCGGCAGCTCGATCTTCGCGCCGACCGACACCATGCCCGGCTGGCTGCAGTCCTTCACCAAGGTCAACCCGCTCTCCGCGCTGGCCGACGCCTGCCGCCACCTGCTGAACGGCGACGGGCCGGTGGCCCACCCGGTGCTCATCGTGCTGGCCTGGTCGGTCGGCATCACCGCGGTCTTCGCGCCGCTCGCCGTGGCCCGCTTCCGCAAGCGGACCTGAGCGGCGCACCCGATGCGGCCCGGGGACGTCCGGGGGGACCTCCCCGGGGCCGCACCACAGGACAGGCCGGCCTGGCCGGGAAGACGGGACGGAACCCCCGGCGCGGTCGGCCGAACCGGCCGGTCCGGCCGGCCGGTCGGATCAGCCGGCCGGGCGGACCGGCCCGCCGGCTCCGTCGTCGGGCCAGAGGGCCAACCGGTCGAGCAGCTCTCCGCTCTCCGTCACCGACAGCCCGTGCCCCTCGGCGAAGGCCGCCTCGAACGCCTCGTCACCGAGCATCCCGCGCAGGCTCCGCTCGGCCCGCACCCGCTCGACCCGGTCCAGGTAGCCGCCCTTCGGCCCGCTCAGCCCGGCGTGCGCGCCGAGCAGCGTCGCCGCCCGGCGGGCCGGCTCGTGGTCCCCGTCGCGCTGGGCGAAGGCGTCCAGCACCCCGATCACGGGCGGCATCATCATCACCGACATCTGCTCGATGAAGCCGCTCGCGCGGTCCTGCACCGTACGGAGCAGCTGTCGCCCCTGGGAGACGAGGTCGATCCCCTGCTCCGGATCCCCGGCGAGCGCGGTGATCCAGCCACGGGTGACCGCCAGCATCCCGCCCATCACGTCCGGGGCGAACATGCCGAGCCTGCTCCAGTTCAGCTGGTCCAGCTCCGCGAGGGCCTCGTCGTAGGCGCCGCGATGGGTGGCGAGGCCGCAGAGCATCATCCGGCCGAACAGCAGGGCGCCGTTGGCCGCCTGGTTCTGGCCCGGCTCGACCCCGGCCAGCGTCGACCGGATCAGCCGCTCCCCCTCGGCCAGGTCCCTGCCCAGCATGGCGGAGCCCATGTGGACCCGGAGCATCGGCACCTCCTGCGGCGCACCCAGCTCCTCGGCCAGCTCGATCGCCCGCCGGTAGGCCTCGACGGCCTCCTCCGCGCGGCCCTCGTTGGCCAGCGACTCGCCGCGCGCGGCCAGCGCCTGGGACATCCCCCAGCGGTCGCCGGCCCGGCGGAACAGCTCCAGCGACTCCTCGCCGTCCCGGACGCTCTGCTCGGCGCCGTTCGGCCAGTCGTTCATCATCTTGGCCCGGATCTGCAGGATGAACGCCAGGTCGCCGGCCGCGCCGTACACCCGGCAGCCCTCGACCGCCTCGTCCAGCATCGTCTTCAGCCGGCCGAGCTCGCCGACCAGGAAGGCGCCGAAGACCCGCATCAGCCCGGGGAAGCGGTAGGACTGCGGGAGGTCCGGGGTGTAGACCTCGGTGATCCGGCGCGCGGAGGAGATCGCCACCGGATCGGCCAGCACGTCCAGGCTCCCCTCGAACAGGCTGGCCAGCCGGTAGATGACGACCGCCCGGCGGGCCTCCGCGACGGCCTTCTCGGGCATCGGCGACGAGTACTCCAGCACCCGCAGCTCCAGCGGCACCGGTGCGGGGGCGTCCGGGGCGAACGGGTCCGGGCCGATCGCCAGCACCGCGTCGTACCAGCCCCGGGCCTCCAGGCTGAAGCCGCGCAGCGACCAGTACCAGCTCATGCCCAGGGCGAGGACCAGCGCCTCGCCCTCGTCCTGCCGGTCGACGGCCCGGCGCAGCGCGGCCCGGATGTTGTCGTGCTCCCGTTCCAGCACGGTCAGCCAGCTCAGCTGCTCCGGGCCGTGGATGCTCAGGTCGGCGATCCGGACCAGCTCGCGGAAGTGGGCGACGTGGCGGCGCTCGGTCGCCTCCGCCTCCCCCGCCTCGGCGAGCCGCTCGTCCGCGTACTCGTGGATGGTCTCCAGCATCCGGTAGCGCGGCGGGCCGTCCCCGCCGAGGTCGGCGACCAGCAGCGACTTGTCGACCAGCGAGAACAGCAGGTCGGCGAACTCCTCGCGGGGCACCTCGGTCTCGTCCGAGCAGACCTCCTCGGCGTCCTCCAGGGTCCAGCCGCCGGCGAACACCGCGAGCCGGCGCAGCACCGCGCGTTCGCGCTTGCCGAGCAGGTCCCAGCTCCAGTCGACGACCGCGCGCAGCGTCTGCTGGCGCGGCAGCAAGGTGCGGCTCCCGGCGGTGAGCAGCGCGAACCGGCCGTCCAGCCGGTCGGCGATCTGCCGGGCCGTCATCACCCGCAGCCTGGCGGCGGCCAGTTCGATGGCGAGGGGCAGGCCGTCCAGGCGCCGGCAGATCTCGGCGCAGGCCTCCGGGTCGCTCCGCGGGTCGAAGCCGGGGCGGGCGGCGGCGGCGCGTTCGGCCAGCAGCCGCAGCGCCACCGGGTCGGGCAGCGGCTCGACCGGCAGGACGGTCTCGCCGGGCACGCCGAGCGGCTCGCGGCTGGTGGCCAGCACGGTCAGGCCGGGGCACTCGGCGAGCAGGGTGTCGGCGAGGTCGGCGGCTGCCTGGATCAGGTGCTCGCAGTTGTCGAGGACGAGCAGCATCCGGCGGCGGCCGCAGTGCTCGACCAGCCGGCGCACCGGGTCGTCGCCGCGGTGCTCGATCACGTCGGCGACCATGCTGCCGGCGGTGTGCAGGACGGTCTCGCGCAGTCCGAGCGCCGAGACCACCGCGCCCGGTACCGCGTCCGGGCGTTCCAGCGGGGCGAGTTCGGCCAGCCAGACGCCGTCCGGCCAGTGTCCGACGCCCTGTTCGAGCCGGCCGGCCTCGATCGAGAGCCGGGTCTTGCCGGAGCCCCCGGGGCCGGTCAGGGTGACCAGCCGACTGGCCCCCAGCGCGGCCCGCAGGGCGGCGAGGTCGTTCTCCCGGCCGACGAAGCTGGTGAGCCGGCCGCGCAGGTTGCCGGCGCTGCGGACGGGCGGCGCCGGTTCGGCACCGGTCGCGGGGCCTGCCCCGGCGGCAGGGCCGGAGGCGGCGCCGGACGCGGCGCCGGACACGGGAGTCGCGTCCGCTGCCCCGGCGGGCCCGCCGGCGGGTGATCTGACGGCCTCGGCAGGAGTCAGCAACTCGGCGTACAGGGACTGTAGTTGGCGGCCCGGGTCGACACCGAGCTCGTCCGCCAGCACGCGGCGGGTGTGGTCGTAGTGGCGCAGCGCCTCGGCCGTCCGGCCGCTCTCGTGCAGCGCCCGGACCATCAGGTACTGCACCGGCTCGTCCAACGGCTGCCGCTCGGTGAGCTCGGCGAGTTCGGCGACGAGCTCGGCGGCCCGGCCGAGGCCGAGGTCGGCGGTGATCCGGTGCCGGCGGGCCTCCTCGCGCTGGGCCTCCAGCCGGGTGGCCGGGCCGCTGCGGTCCGGCAGGTCGGCGAGGGCCGGGCCGCGCCAGAGCGCCAGAGCGGCCCGCAGCCGTTCGGCGGCCGAGACGTGGTCGCCCTGCTCCAGGGCGCCGCGGCCCTCACCGGCCAGCCGCTGGAACTCGGCGAGGTCGGTGTCCGGGTCGGTCAGCCAGTACCCGGCCGGGCCGGATCCGACCTGGTCGCGGCCGATGGTCCGGCGCAGCCGGCCCACCAGGGTCTGCAGCGCGGCCGAGGAGTCCTGCGGCGGCTCGGCGTCCCACACCTCGTCCACCAACAGGTCGGCCGGCACCGGCCGCCCCTGCCGCAGCGCGAGCGCCGCGAGGAGCGCGCGCAGCCGCGCACCGCCGAGTGGAACCGGGGTGCCGTCGTCGTGGTGGGCGGTGGTGGTGCCGAGGATGCCGTAGTGCACCGCACCATTCTGGTCGATCGGCGCCGCGCCCACGCACATTTGTCCGGGGCCGCCCGTCCCGCCCCTCCGCCCGCCCGCCTCCTCCGCCTTTCCCCCGCCTTCCCTCCACCTTGCGTCCCTGCGCGCGGAACCCGACGCGGGGCTCCGTTCGTTCACTCGGAACGGCTTGTCCGGCGGCGGGCCTGCCCGGCATGATCGACCCTTGCCCGCATTCCGGACCCGCGCACCCCGTCCCCAGACTCCCGGAGCTCCCACGCCATGACCTTCGCCGCCACGCAGCGCTCACGCAGCGAGGACCGCCGGATCAGCCCGGTGTTCTGGGTGCTGCTCGCGATCCTCGTCACCTCCGGCTGGGCGGTCTCCCAGGGGTACGGCAACGCCCGGTTCGGCGTCTTCCTGTTCGTGGTGGCCGGCTGGATGGTCTCGCTCTGCCTCCACGAGTACGCGCACGCGCGGACCGCGCTGCACGGCGGCGACCTCACCGTCGGCGCCAAGGGCTACCTGACCCTCAACCCGCTCAAGTACGCCAACGTGCTGCTCAGCTTCGTGCTGCCGATCGTCTTCGTGCTGCTCGGCGGCATCGGCCTGCCCGGCGGCGCGGTCTGGATCGAGCGGCACCGGATCCAGGGACGCCTCAAGCACAGCCTGATCTCGGCGGCCGGACCGCTGGTGAACCTGGCCGCCGCCGTGCTGCTGCTGGTCCCGGTGGGCGCCGGCTGGCTGGACGACCCCAAGGTGCACGCGGTCTGGAACGGCTACGAGCTGAACGTCTCGCCGCTGGCGCTGGGGCTGGGCTTCCTCGGCATGCTGCAGCTGAGCGCGACCCTGCTCAACCTGCTGCCGATCCCCGGCCTGGACGGCTACGGGATCCTCGAACCCTGGCTCTCGCACAAGACGCGGCGGGCCATCGAGCCCTTCGCGCCGTACGGCATGCTGGCGGTCTTCGCCCTGCTCTGGCAGCCCGAGGTGAACCACTGGTTCTTCGAGGCCGTCTACGGCGTGATGGAGCTGCTCGGCGTCGACCGGATCTACCCGCAGCTGGGCCACGAGCTGTTCATGTTCTGGAAGGACTGACGCCCGGAGCCGACAGCACCCGGGGCCGACAGCGCCCGGGAGCCCGGAGCCGCCGCCCGCGCCTACGCGCCCTGGGCGGCCCGCTCGGCGGCGGCCCGGGTCTGCTTCTCGCGGCGCAGGTTCATCCAGAGCACGTTGCTGGCGATGCCCGCCAGCGGGAGCCAGATCAGGCCCAGCCACCACCCCTGCACCAGGGAGACCACGGAGGCGGCCAACGCGAGGACGACGACGATCGAGGCGAGCAGGGACGTGCGGGGCATGGCGGGGGTCTCCTAGGACCGGGGGACGGACGGCCCCCATTGTCGCCGACCTCACCTCCGGACCGGGTCCAGGGGTGAGGCCGACGCTCCGGTGCGACGGTAGGACGGTAGGGCGGGCGGGCGGTACGACGAGCCGACCGCAGGCCCCTCCGGCGGGCCGGACCCCGGCGGCCGGCCCGCCGAGGACCGGACCCCGGGACCGGGGCGCCGGGGGCCGGGGCGCCCGGCGATCAGACGTCGGTGATCCGCAGACCCGCGTGCGCCTTGTACCGGCGGTTGACCGAGATCAGGTTGGCGACCAGCGACTCCACCTGGTGCGCGTTGCGCAGCCGGCCCGCGAAGATGCCGCGCATACCGGGGATCCGCCCGGCCAGCGCCTGCACGATGTCGGTGGCGGCCCGCTCCTCGCCGAGCACCATCACGTCGGTGTCGATCTGCTCGACGGACTCGTCCTGCAGCAGCACCGCCGAGAGGTGGTGGAACGCGGCGGTGACCCGGGAGTCCGGGAGCAGGGCGGCTGCCTGCTGGGCGGCGCTGCCCTCCTCCGGGACGAGCGCGAAGGCGCCCTGCTTGTCGAAGCCGAGCGGGTTGACGCAGTCCACCACGATCTTGCCGACGAGCTCCTCGCGGAGCGCGGTGAGCGTGGCGGCGTGGCCGTCCCAGGGCACCGCGACGATCACGATGTCACTCTCCCGGGCGGTGGTGGCGTTGTCGGCGCCGCGTACTCCGAGGCCGAGCTCGGCCGCCGAGGCCTCCGCGCGGGCCGCGTCACGCGAACCGATGATCACCTGCTGACCGGCCTTGGCCAGCCGGTGGGCCAGCCCCCGCCCCTGGTCGCCGGTGCCGCCGAGGACACCGACCACCAGCTGCGAGACGTCCGGCAACTCGTGGGCCGGGTTTGTCGCTGAATCGAGGGAAGTCATGGGCCGATCCTGCCAAACCGGCGGCCCGCCGCGACATCCTGTCGGCCATGGACGCGGTGAGAGTTTCGGCACTCCGGGAGCGGCTGGCCGGAAGTGGCTGGCTGGAAGCGGTCGGAGGCTTCGCCGGCGCGCTGCGGCAGGCGGTCTCCCGGCGCGGCGCCGACGGGCTGCTACTGGTCGGCACCGAGGGGTACGAGCCCTGGCACCTGGCGGCCCACCTGGAGGACGAGGCCGCCTGGTCGGACGTCCCCCGGCTGGCCCCGACCCTGCTGCGGCACCGGGTGCCGGACCGGGCGCCGGCCCACCTGGCGCACGGCCTGCGCCGGCTGACCGAGGCCGGTCGCGGGGCGACGGTCCTGGTGGTCGCCCCGACGACGGCCGGCGCGCCGCTGTTGGAGCGGGTGCACGACGCCCGCCGGAAGGGCGCCACGGTGCTGACGATGGACGGGGCGATGGACGGGGCGCCGGACCGGGCCCTGCGGGGCGGGCCGGGTGGCCCCGACGGCGCGGTCCCCGGCCTCCCCGGTCCGGCCGGTACGAGCGGTCCGGCCGGTACGAGCGGCCTCGCCGGCGCGAGCGGCCTGGCCGACCTCGCCGCCCTGGCGCACCGGCGGCTGGCCGTCGGCACCGCCGAGGAGGAGCCCTTCGACCTGGCCCAGCACCTGGTCAGCGCCGCCGCCGGGCAGGCCCGGGCCCGGCGGTCGGCGCTCGACCGGCTGGCCGCCCTCGCCGGCCGGCTCACGGAGGGCCCCGCGATCAGCCGCTGGTGAGCGCCACGGCCGCGCCACAGCGGCCCGCCCCCGGGAGACGTCGCTCCGCAGGGAGACTCCGGGGAGGCCCGGGCCACGTCCGGGGCACGTCCGGGGCGCGTCCGGGGCACGTCCGGCCGGGCGAAAACCTGTTGCGACGCGGCGGATCACCCGCCGAAGATGGTCGTTCGTGAACGATGCCGACCATCCTCCGAGCGGTCGGGCGCGCTCCCTGCTGCGCTCGGTCGCCCCCGACCTCACCCCCTGGCGCTCCTCCCGGGACTTCCGCCTGCTCTGGTTCTCCGGCTGTGTGACCAGTCTGGGCAGCTTCCTGACGTACGTCGCCCTCCCTGTGCAGATCAAGGAACTGACCGACTCCTACGTCGCGGTCGGCCTGATCGGCGCCTTCGAGCTGGTCCCGCTGATCGTCTTCGGCCTCTGGGGCGGCGCCCTCGCCGACGCCCTGGACCGTCGCCGGCTGGTCCTCTTCGCCGAGGCCGGGCTCGGGGTGCTGAGCGCCCTGCTGCTGCTCAACGCGCTGCTGCCGACGCCCGTGCTCTGGCCGATCTACCTGGTGGCGGCGCTGGTCGCCGCCGCCGACGGCCTGCAGCGCCCGGCTCTGGACTCGCTCACCCCGCGGATCGTCCCGCACGACCAGCTGACCGCCGCCTTCGCGCTCAACTCCCTGTACCGCAACGTCGGTTCCGTGGCCGGCCCGGCGCTGGCCGGCGTCATCGTGGCGTTCGCCGGAGTGCAGACCGCGTACGCGCTGGACGTGCTGACCTTCGGCGCCTCGCTGCTGCTGCTCGCCCGGATCCGGGCCGTGCCGCCGCCCACCGGTGCCGAGAAGCCGACCCTCCGGGCGGTGCTCACCGGCGTGAAGTACGCCTGGAGCCGCAAGGACCTGCTGGGCACCTACGCCATCGACCTGGTCGCCATGCTGTTCGCCTTCCCGGTGGCGATCTTCCCGTTCCTCGCCTCGGACCTGTCCGCGGACTGGGCGCTCGGCCCGATGTACGCGGCCTCGGCGGTCGGCGCCCTGGCCGTCTCGGCGACCAGCGGCTGGACGTCCCGGATCCACCGGCACGGCCGGATGCTGGTGCTGGCCGCCCTCGGCTGGGGCGCGGCGATCACGCTGGCCGGGTTCTCCGGCTCGGTCTGGCTGGTGCTGCTCTGCCTCGCCATGGCCGGTGGCGCCGACCAGATCAGCGGCATCGCGCGCTCCACCATGTGGAACCAGTCCATCCCGGACGAGGTGCGCGGCCGGATGGCCGGGGTGGAGCTGCTCAGCTACTCGGTCGGTCCGCAGCTCGGCCAGGTCCGGGCCGGCGGCATGGCCGGCCTGGTCGGTGTCCGCGCCTCGGTCTGGGCCGGCGGCGTCGCCTGCGTGGTGGGCGTGGTCGCACTCGCCGCGGCCCTGCCCAGCCTGCTCGGCTACGACGACCGCACCGACCCGAACGCCGCCGCCGTCCGCGCGGAGCACGAGCGGGCCGCGGCGCAGCGAGAGGAGAGCGAGCGGGCACCGGCGCGGCAGGGGGCCGCCGGCGCCTGAGGCCGTCCGCCCTGCCGTCGCGCCGGGACCGCGGGGCGCGCGGCCTCCGCGCCGGCAGGACCCCGGGGCACCGCGCTGCCGCCCGGCCCTGCGGGATCCGGAGGAGCGGGCCTACGGCCGGTCGGCGTCCCCGGCGTCCGCGGCGCTCCCGGTCCCGCCCTGCGGCCGGTCGTTCCACTGCGGGTCGTTCTTCCACTCCCGGTTGCGGAGCTCGGCGGTCTCCAGCGCGTGCGCCGCCTCCTCGCGGGTGGCGTACGGGCCGAGGCGGTCCTTGGCCGGGCACTCCGGCCCCTCCTCGACCTTGCCGTGCTTGATGCAGTAGAACCACTCACCGGGCTTGCCGGTCGGCTTGTTGCGGTGGAATCCCAGAGGCATGGCGGTCACTTCCGTTCGGCGGCTGCGTCGTAGCGATCATTCCCCGGCCGGACTCCGTCCGCACACCCGGCGACAGGTGCTGCCATAGACTCGCGGCCATGGCTCTCGTACCCGGCATCCAGTCCCCCACCCGCAAGGTCCCGGCGAACATCGCGCGCCCCGAGTACGTCGGGAAGCCCGCTCCGACGCCGTACACCGGGCCCGAGGTGCAGACCGCCGAGACGATCGAGAAGATGCGGATCGCCGGCCGGATCGCCGCACAGGCGATGGCCGAGGCGGCCAAGCTGATCGCGCCCGGAGTCACCACGGACGCGCTCGACGCCGTCGCCCACACCTACATGTGCGACCACGGGGCCTACCCGTCCGACCTCGGCTACCGGGGCTTCCCCAAGTCGGTCTGCACCTCGATCAACGAGGTCATCTGCCACGGCATCCCGGACTCGACCGTCCTCCAGGACGGCGACATCGTCAACATCGACGCCACCGCCTACATCCACGGGGTGCACGGCGACCTCAACGCCACCTACCTCTGCGGCGACGTCGACGAGGAGTCCCGGCTGCTGGTCGAGCGGACCCGGGAGTCGCTCGACCGGGCGATCAAGGCGGTCAAGCCCGGCCGCCGGATCAACGTGATCGGCCGCGTCATCGAGTCCTACGCCAAGCGCTTCGACTACGGCGTGGTGCGGGACTTCACCGGCCACGGCATCAACACGTCGTTCCACTCCGGCCTGATCATCCCGCACTACGACAGCGAGCGGGCCACCGAAGTGATCAAGCCGGGGATGACCTTCACCATCGAGCCGATGCTCACGCTGGGCACCTACGACTACGAGATCTGGCCGGACGGCTGGACCGTCGTCACCAAGGACCGCAAGCGGACCGCCCAGTTCGAGCACACGCTGGTCGTCACGGCGGACGGCGCCGAGGTCCTCACCCTTCCGTAGCGGGGAAGGCGTTCCCGCCGGGGCCGCGCCGAAGGGGCGCGGTCCGGGCGGGGCAGAACGTGGGCGGGGACGGGCTCGGCGGGCCGGCTACCCGATCAGCCACTGCTCCTCGGCGACCGCGCCCACCTCGGTGCAGGCGTCGGTCAGCACGTCCAGCACGCGCAGCGAGTCCGGCAGCGGCTGCTCGGGCCCGCGCAGCCACCGCACCTCCGAGCCGTCCGGCAGCGCGGCCGGCGGGAGCAGGGTGTACGAGCCGCGGCAGTGCCACCGCAGGCCCGGGTGTTCGGACATGGTGTCCGGGGTGGAGTCCAGGGCGCTCGGCCACCACTCGTCCTCGTCCACCGGGGTACCCCGGGTGGCGGTGAAGAACAGGTAGCGGTCCTCGCCGACGGCGGCGACCGGGCCGTCCACGCCGAGCGCGGTGAGCCGCTCCAGGGCGAGCCGCCCGGCCTCGGCCGGCACGTCCAGGACGTCGTGCGCGCGGCCGGTGGCGGTGATGAAGTTGGCCTGCGGGTCTCGGGAGAGCCAGCGGGCGAGTTGTTCCGGGTCGGTGGTGGCCTGGGTCTGCCAGGCGAACGAGACCGGGTGCCGGGCGGGCGCCGGACAGGCGACCCGGTCACAGGAACATCGGTAGCCGGCCGGATGCGCGGCGGGCGCCAACGGGAAGCCGGCGCGGACGGCGCCGAGCAGCTGGTCCAGTCTGGCGGCGGGACTGTCCGTGTCCGCCGCCCGGGCCCGCTCACGGTCACGCTTCTGCCACCAGGTCGTCCACCTGCTGCCGGATTCCATCGGGCCCCTTCCGTGCGTCGCCGTGCCTGGTGTGACACAGCGTTCGACGTACCACTCCGACGCAACGCACGGCGCCCCCCGCTGCTTCCCCGGGTGGTGCTCGGCCCTGCAGTCCCGCGCCCTGCCGACCGGTGCCGGGGTTGCCGGACGGCCGACGCCGGGGTCACGGTACGGAGTCACGGCAGCACGACGGCTGCGGCTCGGCGGCCCGGCGGGCACGGTCAAGTGCGCCTCGCCCGGCCCGTACGGGCCCGCTGACCCGGGTGGACCCCGAGGGCGTAACAGGAAGGATAAGGGTGCGCGGACCCTCCGGTTGACCGGGGGCGGTGCCTCTCCGGTCACACTCCCGGCACCCGACCGTCACAGCACCTCCGCCCGGCACCCGTACGCGGTCCGCCACCTGCGGCGGGATGAGACCCTGGTGGGGTGAAGAGCGCGGACACCGAATTCGTCGGCGGCCCCCTGGACGGCCGGATCCTCCCCATCCCGTTGGGGCCGATGTACGGCGTGCCCAAGAAGTACACCGTGCCGGTCCCCTCGCACGGGGACACTCCGGCGCGCACACTGGTGTACGTCCGGGCCAAGCAGCAGCGGGGCACCCGCTGGTACTGGCGCTACGAGTACGACGAGGCGGCCACCGCCCGCGCTACCGGGTGACGGCCGCCCTCCTGGTGGGAGGACGGCGATGGCGAGGACCGTACGGCACCCCCGAACCCGCGCCCAGTCGGTGGCGCACCACAACCGGCAGGTGGCCGGGATCACCGCCGGACTGCTGGTACTGATCAGCGCCTACAGCGCGGTGCTCGGATCCAACGGCTGGCTCTGGTTCGGCTGGACGGTGCTGCTGCTCGCCTGCGTGGCGCTGTTCGCCGTTCGGGCCTGAGCCCTCCGGTCCCTCCCGCGCCCCGCACCCCCGTCACCCGTCCCGCCGTTCCGGCGTTCCGGGCCGCGAGCAGCGGCACCGCCCACAGCCACCCGGCCGAGCGGGGGGGCCGGGGCCCCCGCCAACCGCGCCCCCCCCCCCCCCCCGCACCCCCCCTCACAAGTACCACCCCCCCGAGAGCGACAGAAAAATACGGG